>NZ_JBEIAB010000007.1:0-229047 GCF_040240345.1 Brenneria sp. g21c3
ATCTGACGTTGCTGAGCGGCACGGTCTGCCCGTACGGCGGAGTCTGGAGCACCTATCAGGCCGGGCGCATTGAACGGCAACACTTCGCGCAAGGCGATATTTTGCCGCAGTGGCAGGACAGCGCGACGCAGAAAAGGGTTATCCACTGGACGCTGCTGGAGCGCGACGACGGCGGTATTGTGCAGTTTCCGGGGTAAGAACAAGATGGCGATATTACACCCGCAGGAGTGTTATTTACTGGAGCGCTATACCAGCGTCGACTATTACCGCCGGCGCTGGGAGGCCTACAACGCCTTTGTCGATCACTGCGAGCAGCAGGTGGAGCTGTTTGTGCAAAATCTGCCCGCCGACCTCCGCCGCCGACCGGCCTGGGATCAGATCGATATTATCTGGCAGAACCGGGTGTTGCCCAATATTCGCGACACCTTATCCGGGCTGGATCGCAGTTATGTGCGGCTACAGCATCACGACCCCAATGCCTATATTACCGGCGGGGGGGTCAACAGCGACAACAAAGGACTGACCGATTACTGGCCGGAGCGCTGGATGAGTCCGCCGGCGCTGCAACAGTATTCCGATCTGTTCAGCCTGGGCAGTATGTACGATACGATGGTGCATAGCACCGTCAGTTCAAACTGGGATGAAGGACTATTAACTTATTTATATGATGAAAGCGCCTTTGGTCCGCTGGATTTACCCGCGCAAATTCCCCGCTACCAGTTGGATACGTCCGTGGTGCTTGGGCCGAATGACCCGGTGACGGTGACCGGGATTTATCTGCCGGATGTGGAATATGCCTGCGCGCAGTTTTTTCATCCCTTCAGCTATTTGCCGCATGTCGCCCCGCAGGGAAAGGTCAGAAGTGATTTCGTTACGGACGAAGGGGAACGCGATTATGGCTGGGAGAAAATCGAAAACGTGCCGGCCACCTGGACGCTGATCCGCCGGGTGGAGAATGAATTTATTCCGGTGCCGCCGCAGGGTTTTTTCCCCGCGGCGCACCCGGACGAGCTGTATCGCTGGCCGGAACGGGAGCCGAACTTTGTCGAGCACGGCCAACGCCCAGCACGACCAGATAACGCGTAGCGACGAGGCGATGGGGTTCAAACAGCCGAAAGGCTACCGTCCCGCAGGACGCTTTTCGCCAGCGCTCGAAAGGGAGGCGCACTGTCGGGTCGGCGAACCGCGCTCACCATTCAGACGTGAAACCTTTCGCTGTTTGCAAAAAGACAGGTATATGTGAATAAATCACAATGGTACGCCATTCAAGGTAATGGCGATGTTATGTTTCTGGTGCGAAATGGCGGCGTTTTTACGCGGGTATAACAATGAGGTGTGAGGGATGCCACTAAATGCCCCCGTGGGCAGTAAGTTCTAGTGCTGTGCCGGCTCGGTGAGTAGAATAGGAAGAAATAACCATTTTTTTGAACCGGATCATATCTGTATATAGGTTACTGCCCGTAGAGGAGCTCAAGATGACGAACCCGATCAATAAATGTAATGCTGAAGAAACTGCCGCCTGTTGTTGCGTTGATGTCGGCACAATCATGGACAACACGGATTGCACTGCGTCTTATAGTAAAGTTTTTGCCGATCGCGCAGAGGCGGAAGCGACGCTGAAAGCGTTAACGGAAAAAGCCCGCTCCGTGGAGTCCGATCCTTGTCAGATCAGCAGTAAACTGGACGCCGTAGAAGGCGGCGTGAAACTGGATGTGGATTTCACCTTCAGCTGTGAGGCTGAAACGCTGATCTTCCAACTCGGCCTGCGGTAATTTCCCCGAAGTTGATTGTGGCACGCCAGGGTTATCATGGCGTGCCGCCATTCTACTAAAAACTCTGCTGCATTAACCGATTACTGCCTGCCGGCAGACGCTGCGTTTTCCTTTGCGTCGCCTGCCGTGGGCGAAAAGTCCGTCAGGGCTAGTTAATCGTCACGGCGACGGTAACGGTATCGCTATAGGTTCCTGCCGGCTGATTGGCCTGGCTGCCGTTGATGCGCGCCGTATAGGGAATGCGCTGAGTCACGCCGGTGCCGGTTCCCGCGTAATCCGTGTTTTCACTCCAGGCGGTATTATCCGCATGATATAGCTGATATTGCAGATAATATTCCGCGCCGTCGGCCGTATTGGTCATTCTGCGCCAGTTGGCATCGTCAGGATGTGAACTGGTCAGCTTGACCGTATAGGCGCCCAGATTGGTGCAATTGACGCCCAGACTATTACTGACCGTTGGAAAGTCAGCGGGGAAGGCCGCCGAGCCGAAGCTGACGTCGGGCGCGCTGCTGATCTGGCAGTCGTTGGTGATGGTCATCGACAAATTGAGCGTTGAGGTCAGCGTGCCGCTATCGTAGATACACAGACCCAACGCCCCCAGCGCGCACAGATTGTAATCCCATTGAATGGTTACCGTATCGGTATAGGTGCCTGCCGGTACGTTGTTGCCGACGCTGGTGCGGACATATATCGGCAAAGTACCGTCGCTGGCGTTGAACAGGCCTAATACGCCCAGAAATGTTGTTTGTTTCCAGGTATAGCTTGAGCCAATTCCATAGCGGGTTTCACAACCGGCATCGATACACAGGTCGTAAACGATGGCGTCGTTGCCGCCGGCGCCGCCTTTTAGCCGCATGCCGTCGCCGCTGGCGTTGGTATCGCCAGTGATGGTGGCGGTGATGGTATTGGTGCTGATAAGGCTTAATGCGCTGCCGCTACAGCTAAAGCCGCTGCCGGAGGTGATGATTTGCGGCGTCCCGTCGGGGCCGACGACGGAAGAGGCGTAAGATCCCAGCTCGGTTGAACTGGCCGGGGCGGCGCAGCTTGCGAGACCGTAACGGGCGTTCATCAGGCCCAGCAGCAAAAACAGCAGGCGGAACCCCAATCTTAATTTACTCATCTTTATCTCTCTGGGCGGTTAGTTGACAGGTCAGCGGGCCGACGCTGACCATCATCCGGGCTGTCGCCGGCAGGGAAAACGCGACCTGACAGGTTTGCCCGTCCTCTTGTTTAAAATGCAATCGATTGACGGTACGGAGATTGGAGAAATAGGCCAGCCCGTCATGGCCGCTGATGGTGGCGGCGCCGCTGTACTCATCGGTGATCCAGGTGCCGATCGCCAGAGGCCGACCGTGGCTATTACGTAAGGCGATATTGGCGGAAAGTACGTTGCGCACGGGGAATTTCACCACAATGCCGCTGCCTTCTTTTACCGATACGCGTTGCTCGATATTGGGCGTATCGACATTCGCGGGGAGCGGCATCGGATCGATTTCCACTTTTGCCGGATAGTTGGACGCGACCCACGGCACCAGCAAATGACCGCTGCCGTTGGTGGCGCCCACTAACTGGTTTTCATATTTAACCGGTACGCCCGCGTAGCCTGCGGTATCGACCACAATAAAAGCGTCGTTGATGCGGTTGCTGGCGTACAGGCCGCCGTCCATATATATCAGTGAGCCGCTCAGTTCCCCCCACCTTGTGCTATTGCCTTCATTACCATACACGCCGCCCTGTATCAGGTTATAAGGTCCGCGCCAGCTCAAGGTGCCTTGCTGGTAGGGATTGCCGCCTGCGGCATAAGCCAGATTCCAGCCGAATCCGCCGTCGGTCGGCGCGGAGTGCGTCATACCGACACGCGCTGAATAATTGCCGTTGGCGTCGCGCTGCACGCCGGAACTGGCGGTATTTCTCGTGCCGAAGGGCATAACGAATTGGATCTGTACGCTGTAGTCATCTTCTCCCAGCGTCTTATTGAGCGCGGCGTAAACCGAGCTGCTTTGCCACAGCTGTCGGCTGTAAGAGAGATTCAGGAGTTTTACCCGCGAGCGATCGAAAGACTGAATATCAAAATAGCCGGCGCCGACGGTGCCGTTGCCTTTGCCGAATAGCTGGCTGCTGAGGGTCGCCTGATTGCTCTGGCGGCTGAGCCGGCCTTCATTGTTGACGGCGGTTAAATCGCGATATGCCTGGTCGCGCCCGGCATGCTGAACATTCAGGCCGAACAGTCGGGTATAGTAGGAATACCCCAACGTATATTGCTGTCCGCGCCCATCCCTTTCACTCTGAGTGTAGGACGAACTGAGGGTACCCCAGCGGCCGACGGTAAAATCGGCGCCCATGCCCGCCAGATAAAGATCCCGTTCGGTTTCCACATGGGTGGATAATGTTAGCCAATTTGTTAATCCATAACGATAAATGCCGCTGAAGGCCGGCTCGGACGCATAGGCGGCGTTTCGGAATCCGTAGTCATGGCGCAGCGCGCCCATGGAAAGATCGAAATCGCTTAATCCTGCTCGCAGCAAGGTATTGGAGACATAGAATGGAATGGTGGTGGCGATCCGCCTTCCCTGGGCGTCAGTGGTGACCACCGTCGCTTCACCGGCGCCGTTGAGATACGGCGTATTGGTCAGGGTGAAGGGGCCGGGATTAAGATTTGAACTGTTCGCCTTATAACCGTTGATGAAGAGATCCAACGTGCTGGGAACGGCCGCGGAGCCGGAATATTGCAGAAGCGGGTAGGTCACAATATCGGGGCGCAGGCCGAAATTCCGGCTGATACGTACGCCGCCCATCCGCACGGAGTGACTCCAGGTCAGCGAGTTACTGACCAGATCGCCCGCCTGGTATGAAATCATCCGCCCGCTGTCGCTGTATCGCCAGTAGGTATCAAAGCGGCGATAGCGATGATATTGATCTGAATGGTTTCCCGTCATGATGTCATCAATGCCGGTGTTGGAAAATGAGCCATAGTCACTGAAAACGCGCTGTTCCATCCAGGCGCTCAGCGAATCGCCGCCGTTCGACGGCGATGAATAATAGGCGTTATAGTTAAACAGAAGTCCAAGACTACTGCTTGGGACAAGGCGTTCCGTGCCGGAGCCGTCGCTCGTTACCCGTTGCGCCGGTAGCCAGTCGACCGGCACGGTCAGTTTTAACTGCTGCTGGCTGGGATCATATTCCGCGCTGACCTCAGGCAAACGGTTTACATTCACCTGGCCGACGGTTCCCGCGGGTAATCGGATATTATTTTTGCTCAGTACGTCGGCTTCCACGTAATAATTATCATGACGATAATTCACGGGTATTACTGCATGATCGCTCTGACCATTAATCACCAAGGTTAAATAATAGACGGCTTCGTTGATTGTCGGTTTAACGCGCGGCGGCGCGGGGAGAGCGGTATATTCTTCCGCCTGAAGAACTGCGGAATAAAATAATAAGCAGACAAATATGCTCCCCAAAAAATACCGTAGCGAAACGATAAACGGTATCACATTGATGGCATGTCTCTTCATATCCCTATTGCCGGCCATTAAAAGCTATCGCCGTTTAATCAGGACGGGATCGGCAATGTCCGACAAATGGGTAAACAGGTTCAGGGCTGCGCCGGGCGTGGATATTCCCGCAGGCAACGGCCAGCGCATTTCCTGTCCCGGTAAGACGTAGCCTAAAAAACCCTGAGTCATGGCGAGATTGTGGGTTTCCCCTTTTGGCGACGATGACCAGAAAACCTGACTCAAGCGCGCATGCACCTTGCCCAGATTCTGTATGTAAAGATAGGGCTTGCCTGCGACGGCGGCGATATGCCAGTACAAATCAGGCATGGCGGGATCGCGGTTAAGACGTTGTTTACCCGGTCTCGCCTGTGTCCATATCCCTGCGCCGTCGATAAACAGCGGCAGCAGGTAACGCATTTGAAACTGGATTCCTATCCGGGGCGTTGCCTGTTGCTGGGCATAGGGCGTCGTGATTTCATCAATAATGATGCGATAAGACCGTTCCGTATCGACCGGCGCCGGCGTGGCGCGCATCAGGCGCACCATATGGCGTTGTCCCGGCTCCAGCGTGGTAAATGGCGGGGTGCCGATCACCTCTTTTTGCTCTGCGTAACGATCCTGAAAATTAATCTGTTTCCAGGCCATAATGCGAATTTGCAGACCAACGGGCGCGTTTCCTTTATTTTCCAGCCACAGGGCGGAACCGTTTTCATCGGATTCAATAACCTGATAAATCGGCCAGACCAGTATGCTGCCGGCGGCGGAATAGGGGGCGAAGAAGATGGATAAAATTAAACTAACGGATTGAATAAAAATGACTAATATTCTTTTCATGTTTCTTCTATGCTGGTTTTAGTAGCTCAGGCTGACGGTTATGCTATCGGTGTATTCCCCTGCCGGCGGCAGCGACGAGGCGCCGAAATAGCGGGCATAAACGGTGTAGGTCTGAGTGGTTGCCGGAAAGGAGGAAATGCTCATCGCCAGATCGTCGCTGCCCCATACCTGGGTGCGGGCAGCATCACGGTATAACTGATAAGGCAGCAGCGCGCTGCCTGTGGTATTCATTACGTAACGCCGCTCGCCGTCGCCGCCGTGCAGTCCATAATCCAGTTCAATGGATACCGCGATGCCCGGCGTACAGGTCACGACAATCGAACCGCCGCCCACCGTGCTGGCTACGTCGACAGTCGCGGCGGGCGCGCTCAGGGTGCCGAAATCGATGGCGCCCATGTCCGGTTGACTGGCGTTGACGTCACGACCAAAAGCACAGCCTTTTTCGATGTCGGCGCTGACGGTAAAGGTATCGCTTACCGTTACTGCCGCCGCCGGCAAAGAGAACAAGACAATGGGCAGGAGCGATAGTCGCTGAGAAATCATCCTAATCCTTGCTCATCAATGAGCGAAAACAGATCGCAACGCCAGGCGTTCCGCTCTTGGGGGTTACCACTCGACGGTGGCGGCAACCGTGTCGGTATAGGTGCCGGCGCTCGGCGATATGACCGTTTGATCGGCGGGCAGGATACGGGCATAGATGGGAATCGGCTGGGCGACGCCGGTCGCGGTGAGTGCAATACCGTTGGTATCGTTAAGCGGTATTTCCGTTGTCCGGGCCGCGTCGCTGTATAAACGATAAGGGATATGATAGCTGCCGGAACTGGGCGCCAATGTTCTGAGCGAAGAGGAATCGTTGGTGCCGGAACCGATGTAAACGGTAGCCGGCGTGCCTTCCGAGCAGGTTACCGCCAGGCCGCTGCCTGAAGTATTGGTCATCTGGCCGTCGATGTTGGCGGCAAGGCTACTGTATGAACCGAAATCGATGGTACCCCACGAGCTGCCGGAACTGGCGCCGTTTTCCACCGTACAAGCCGTGGTAATGGTTAAGGTTACGCCTATTTGACCGGTGACGGTGGAACACTGCGCGGTCGGCATTATGCCCAGCGCTAATAATGTCGCCAGCGCGGACAGTATTTTTTTATTGGCATTCATAGTGATTCCTTTATATATATTGTGTTTGTTTCACCTGTATGGAAATAGGGTAGACGAACCTATAATTGCATTTTTATTAATAATGCAGGTTCGTTTATTCGCATGTTAATAATTCAGCTATTACACTATTGATTACTTTTCTGTAACTACAGTGTATTTAAAGCGTTTTCCCATAAGGTGAAATAAAACGTCACATAAGGAAATTAATTCCTCAGTTAAGTTTTAGTCACAATTTTCCATGTTCATATAAGGTCTGTTCATCAAAAATAATGTCAGAAAAATGATTGTGATAAATAATGTTAATCTTATTTTATGATTGTAATGTCAGGCTGCCGCTGTTCGCATGTTATTGGGCGAATTAGTAAATAAAATTAATCTTTTGATGTAAAGATAGAAGCAGAATTAATGTTTAACAACATAAGCCTTCTGGTATGCAATAAAAAAGATTAAAAATAATGAATGTTATTAATTTTTATTTGTTTATGTTGAATTTGAGGATTTCACGGTTTTTTCATCCAAATTATCTCTGCTATGTTGCGGAATCCTGGGTCAGACGCGGTGGTGCGGAAAAACGCTTTCATTTAGTGATTAAATTAGCAGCGAAAATCTGCGATAATCGTTCCCCTTTATGGATCGAGATAGCGCGATTTTAAAGGATGAGTTTATTCAATTCATTGCTTTATAAGCGTTTTTCATAGCAGAGTTTTATCAACATAGCGGTGTGACATGCAAGTTTTGATTATGCGTCATGGTGATGCAGTACCTGATGCCGCCAGTGATTCGCAGCGGCCCCTGAGCACGCGCGGTTATGATGAGTCGCAGAAAATGGCGTTTTGGCTGAATAATCAGGCGATTAATATCGATCGTGTCCTGGTCAGTCCCTACCTGCGCGCGCAGCAAACGTTGGCGGCGGTCAGGGATATCCTGCCGTTGCCGGAGGAGGATGAATGCTTGTCTGAGCTGACGCCCGGCGGCAATGCCAAATTAGTCGGCTACTATCTGCAAACGTTGGCGAAGGAAGGGACTGATACGGTGCTGGTGATCTCCCATCTGCCTCTGGTCGGCTACCTGGTCGCGGAATTATGCCCCGCCGAAACCGCGCCGATGTTTGCGACTTCGGCTATCGCCAGCGTGAGCGTTGATTCACAATCGGGGAAGGGGGTGTTCGACTGGCAGATCGGGCCGTCTCAGTTAGCGCGCAAGATGCCATAAAGACGAGGCTGCACAGATAACAGCCGCTACGGCGCGCGTTGACGGGATGTGTCGCCGCCACGCCGCTTTGTCTACTCCAACGACGGCGCTTCCAGCGCGACGAGCACCAGCAACGCCGCATCCCCGCCAAACTCCTTGGGCGCCTGATGAAAAGCCAGCACGTCGGGATGCTGCGCCAGCCACAGCGGCGTTTGCTGTTTCAGAATATGTTTGCCGTAACCGTGCATCACGCAGGCGCAATAAACATGTTCCCGCCGGCAGGCGGCCAGCAGCGCGCCCAACTCCTGTTTGGCCTGCAATTGCGTCAGACCGTGCAGGTCGAGAAACAACTCGGGCGAGTAATCGCCGCGGCGCAGTTTTTTCAGCTCATAGTGACTGGCGCCGGGGCGAACGTAGCGCGTCGGCCCTTCGCTTTCCAACTGCGGCTGGAATTCATCTGAAAAATAAAAGCTGGCGTCCACTTGTTCCTGTAATGCGCGTCTGGGCGGCAACTCACTGAGCTTGCGGCGCGCCGGCTTGTGGAGATAGGTATCCTGGCGTAATTTTTTCGTACCGGAAACGGATGTACGAAAAAGCTGCAATTCTTCGTCATTCAGTGAATATTTATTATTCATTGGTCGTTCACCCTGCATCAACATTCCGCCAGTTTACCTTTTCTCTCTTCCGTCGCTAAATAAAAGTCGGCCTAACCTTAGTTCGGCCGGTTATAACTACTGATTTGTCGCGGGCTTCATGGCAAACTAAGCGCTAAATTTCCATTCAGATGTGTCTGCGGAGGATAACCTTGGACAAAATTTTCGTCGACGAGGCCATCAGCGATCTTCATACCATACAGGATATGTTGCGTTGGTCTGTCAGTCGGTTTAACGCAGCCAATGTCTATTATGGTCACGGTACGGATAATCCCTGGGATGAAGCGGTGCAACTGGTGTTGCCCACGCTGTTTTTACCCCTTGATATTCCAGAAGATATGTATACTTCCCGCTTAACATCCAGCGAACGTCATCGCATTGTCGAACGCGTCATTCGCCGGGTCAATGAGCGCATACCGGTCGCTTATCTGACCAACAAAGCCTGGTTCTGCGGTCTGGAATTTTATGTTGACGAACGGGTTCTGGTGCCGCGCTCGCCGATCGGCGAGTTAATCAACAATTATTTCGGCGAGGTTCTGCCCAGGACGCCAGGACATATTCTGGATATGTGTACCGGCAGCGGTTGTATTGCGATTGCCTGCGCGCAGGCTTTTCCGCAAGCCGAGGTGGACGCCGTGGATATCTCCAACGATGTGCTGGCGGTGACCGAACAAAATATTCAGCAGCACGGCATGGAACATCGCGTGACGCCCATCCGCTCCGACCTGTTTCGCGATCTGCCCGCCATTCGCTACGACTTGATTGTGACCAATCCGCCTTATGTCGATGAGGAAGATATGTCGGACCTGCCGGAAGAGTTCCGCTATGAGCCGGAATTAGGGTTGGCTGCGGGGAGCGACGGACTGAAACTGGTGCGCCGTATTTTGGCCTGTGCGCCGGATTATCTCAGCGACGACGGCATCCTGATTTGCGAAGTGGGCAACAGCATGGTTCACCTGATCGATCAGTATCCCGATATCCCGTTCACCTGGCTGGAATTTGAGAACGGGGGTGATGGGGTGTTTATGTTAAGCAAATCTCAATTGATTGATTGTCAGGCGCATTTCAGCATCTACCGCGATTGATTCGATGCTTGAGTTAAAACCATTATTGATAGGCTAAGGAGTTGTGATGGCAGGAAACAGTATTGGACAGTTTTTCCGCGTCACCACATTTGGTGAGTCCCACGGAATTGCCCTGGGCTGTATTGTTGACGGCGTTCCGCCGGGGATCCCGCTGACGGAAGCGGATCTGCAACGCGATCTGGATCGCCGCCGCCCCGGAACGTCCCGTTATACCACCCAACGTCGAGAACCCGATCAGGTGCGCATTCTTTCCGGCGTGTTTGAAGGGGTTACCACCGGCACCAGCATTGGCTTGCTGATTGAAAATACCGATCAGCGTTCACAGGATTACAGCGCCATTAAGGACGTTTTCCGTCCCGGTCATGCCGATTATAGCTATGAACAAAAATACGGTCGGCGTGATTATCGCGGCGGCGGCCGCTCCTCTGCGCGCGAAACCGCGATGCGCGTCGCGGCCGGCGCGATAGCGAAAAAATATCTGCAACAGCGGCACGGCGTGAAAATTCGCGGCTATCTGTCCCAAATCGGCGATGTGAGCTGTGAATTGAAAGACTGGGATCTGGTTGAACAGAATCCCTTTTTCTGTCCGGATGCCGACAAACTGGACGCTTTGGATGCGTTGATGCGGGCGCTGAAAAAAGAGGGCGATTCCATCGGCGCCAAAGTCAGCGTCGTGGCCGAGTCTGTACCCGCCGGATTGGGCGAGCCGGTGTTTGATCGTCTCGATGCCGATCTGGCGCATGCCCTGATGAGTATCAACGCGGTGAAAGGCGTGGAGATCGGCGACGGTTTTGCGGTCGTGACGAAACGCGGCAGCGAAAATCGCGATGAGATTACCCCGCAGGGTTTCCAGAGCAATCACGCCGGCGGTATTTTGGGCGGCATCAGCAGCGGACAGCAGATTATCGCCCATCTGGCATTGAAACCGACCTCCAGCATCATGGTGCCGGGAAGAACCATTAATCGTCAGGGAGAGGCGACGGAAATGGTGACCCGCGGTCGTCACGATCCTTGCGTCGGGATCCGTGCGGTGCCGATCGCCGAAGCGATGATGGCGATTGTATTAATGGATCACCTGCTGCGCCAGCGTGCGCAGTGCGGCGATGTCGACAGTCAGGTTCCCCGCTGGTAAGAGATAATGAAAAAAGGGTTAATTGGGTTTATCGCTTTGGCATGCTGCGCGCCGCTATGGGCGAAAACCCCCTGGCAGGAAATCACGCGCCCGGTTGCGGGCGCCCCTCAGGCCATCGGCAGTTTTTCCAATGGCTGTATCGTCGGCGCGCAAGCGCTGCCGTTGCAATCACCGGATTATCAGGTGATGCGCGTCGACCAGAACCGCTATTACGGCCATCCCCATTTGCTGTCCTTTATCACCCGCATGAGCGCATCGGTTAAGCGCCGTACGTCCGCCCATGTGCTGATCGGCGATATGGGCATGCCTGCCGGCGGGCGGTTTAGCAGCGGTCATGCCAGCCATCAGTCCGGTCTGGATGTGGATATCTGGCTGCAATTACCGAAACAGCGCTGGAGTCAGCAGCAGCTTCTTAAACCCCAGCCGATCGATCTGGTTGCGCAGAATGGGCGCCAGATTAATCCTCGCGCCTGGCAGCCCGAGGTGACGACGCTGGTGAAGCTGGCGGCGAAAGATAACGAGGTGACGCGTATTTTTGTTCACCCGGCGATCAAAAAACAGCTGTGCGCCGATGCGGGGCAGGATCGCGACTGGCTGCGCAAGGTTCGCCCGTGGTTTGGTCATCGCGCGCACATGCATGTTCGTCTGCGCTGTCCGGCCGATAGTCTGGAATGTCAGGAGCAGCCGTCGCCGCCGACGGGGGATGGATGCGGCGCCGAGTTGACCAGTTGGTTCCAGCCCAGACAGCCGGTGCGAGAGTCGCCGACTAAAACTTCGCCGCCGCCATTGCCGGATTCGTGTCAGGCTTTGATCGACAGACATTTCGCTTCGGAATAATGTATGGACCTTTCTATTATTGGCCCGGAAATGTTGGCCATTCTTTTTTTTGTCGCCATATTGGCGGGGTTTATTGACTCGATTGCCGGCGGCGGCGGTTTATTGTGCGTGCCGACGCTGCTGGCCGTAGGGCTGTCGCCCGCGCAGGCGCTGGCGACCAATAAATTGCAATCCATGGGCGGTTCGTTTTCAGCCAGTCTCTATTTTATCCGTCGCCGGGCGGTTAATTTGAATGAACAGAAACTGGCGATAGCCTTGACGTTTGTCGGCTCGATCTCAGGCGCCTGGCTGATTCAGCAGATTCACGCCGATTTTCTGCGGCAGCTGCTGCCGCTGCTGATCATCGGCATCGGGCTCTATTTTCTGCTGTCGCCGAAAATCGGCGATGAAGACCGCCAGCACCGTCTGTCCGGTCTGCCTTTCGCATTGATTGCGGGCGGTTGCGTCGGCTTTTATGACGGTTTCTTTGGCCCCGGCGCCGGATCGTTTTACGCCCTGGCTTTCGTCACGCTGAGCGGTTTTAACCTGTCGAAAGCGACGGCGCATGCCAAAATCCTGAATTTCACCTCTAATTTCGGCGGACTGCTGTTCTTTATGCTCGGCGGGAAAGTGGTGTGGACGGTGGGGCTGATTATGCTGCTGGGGCAGGTTATCGGCGCGCGCATCGGCGCAAAAATGGTGTTGAGCAAAGGCCAGAAACTGATTCGTCCGATGCTGGTGATCGTTTCCGCCATCATGAGTTGTAAACTGATTTATGACAGCCATGGCGCTGCGATTGCACATTGGCTGGGGCAATTTTTCTGATGACGACAAAGACAAATAGCATTACCCATCATTACCAGCAATTAATTGATATTTTTAATGATTGCTTTAGCGAGGAATACAACACCCGCCTGGTGAAGGGGGAGGATGAGCCCATCTATCTGCCCGCCGACGAGCAGGTGCCGTATCATCGGATAATCTTTGCGCACGGCTTTTATGCCAGCGCGCTGCATGAAATTTCCCATTGGTGTATCGCCGGCGAGCGACGACGTTTACAGGTCGATTTTGGCTACTGGTACTGCCCGGACGGGCGTGATGCCATGACGCAGTCTCAGTTTGAGTCCGTAGAGATTAAACCGCAGGCGTTCGATTGGCTATTCTGCGCGGCGGCGGATTTTCCGTTTAACGTCAGTTGCGACAATCTGAATGGCGACGCTGAGCCGGATCGCATCGCGTTTCAACGCCGGGTGCATGAACAGGTCATGCTTTATTTGCAACAGGGGATCCCGGCCCGGCCGGCGCGCTTTATTCATGCGTTACAATCGTTTTATCATACGCCGCCGTTGACGGCGGCGAGCTTTCCGTACCCGGCCGATCTCTGCTGAATCGCGCTGACTATCGATTAATTGAGGATAATAAATGATCGCAGAATTTGAGGCGCGTATTCTGGCGCTGATTGATGACATGGTGGAACATGCCAGCGACGACGAACTTTTTGCCGGCGGTTATCTGCGCGGTCATTTAACCGTTTCGGTGGCGGAAGCGGAGGAAAACGGCGAACATACGCCGGAAGCGCTCTATGCGCGGGTTAGCGACAGCATTAACGCCGCGATAAAGAACGGCGAGCTTTCTCCGCCGGATCAGGTGCTGGTGAATGACATGTGGGAAAGGTTATTTCAACAGGCGAAGCGTCAGCAAACACATTAAACCTGACGAGGTTCTGGCGCATGGGACGCCGCCAGAACCAGGCGTTAAATCAACGTACACAACAGATAAAAGAACAGCAGGCTGATCAGCACGCAGATGACCATGCTGCGGATAAAAAACGCGATAACGGCGCTGAAAAGCGCGCCCCAAAAATAGGGATTGTCGGGAAAAGGCCGTAATTCTCCCTGCGCTAATAAAATAACCGGGCCGCAGATCGCGCTGAGCAGGCAGGGGGCTGAATATTTCAGCGCTTCATGCACCCATCCCGGCAGTTTTACCGGCGTTTTCGGCTCAAGGAAAATATACCGGTTAAAGAAAACGATCCCGGCCAGCGCGCACAATAATAGCCAACTCATACTTTCTCCCTCGCTATCCGGGCAACTAACACGGAAAATAACATGCCGCTCAGGCCGGAAATAATGATCGCGCCTTCAATGCGGTAGTAAGACAGCAGCATTGAGCCCGACAGTGAGAATATTACCCCGAACAACACGCTGAGCCGTTTAATCATCGGCACGATAAGCGTAATAAAGGTGGCGATAATGGAAAAATCGAGATGATATTTATCCAGGTCGGGAATGGCGTGCGCCATAAAAATACCCAGCAGGCTGCATATATTCCAGCAAAGATAAAAGACCAGCCCCGCGCCGATTAAATATCCCGGCGTCATGGCTTTTTTATTCTTTTGCGCCATGCTCAGGGCGAACAGTTCATCGGTGAGTAGAAAACCAATCGGCAGTCGATAACGCAGTTGCAACAGGGAAACGAATTCCCGCAGCGTCAGGCCATAAATGAAATGTTGGGCGGTAAGAAAAAAAATGGAAATAATAATCGTCAGTATGCTGGCGCCGGACATCAGCAGGCCGAGCGTGACCAACTGCGCGGCGCCGGCAAAGATGATGGCGGACATGCCGATAGCCTGTCCCAGGCTCAGTCCTGATTGGATCGCCATCGAACCGGCGAGTATTCCCCAGGGAATGACCGATAAACACAGGGGCAACATCGCCACCGCCCCGGCGGTAAAACCCCGCCACGGCGACCGCGTTTTATTCTTATCCGACGACAACAGGCCGACATCCGGCGTATTCATAGACAATGCGATCCTCAGGTAAATCTTAGAGATATAGCTTACGGTTATTGGAGGGAGATGTATTGAACAAAATTGCTCAGGGCGGCGACGCCGATTAATGGCAAAACAGTAGGGTTATTTTGCCGGCGCGAAACTAAAACTAACAATAGTGCCGTCAGCATGACGGCGCTTATTTAACCGACGGGAAAATGTAATGAACGGATAAATTCGCCCGGGGTAATGCCCTGGGCTTTTTTAAAGTGTCGGTTGAAATGGCTCTGATCGGAAAATCCGCACAGCGAGGACGCCGCGGATATACCCTGTCCCGCCAGTAACAGTGATTTGGCTTTGCGCAGCCGGGCCTGCGTTAAATAAGCGTGCGGCGTCATGCCCGTCATTTTTTTAAACTGACGTAAAAAATGCCACGGGCTGAGCGTCGCGATAGCCGCCAGTTCGATCAACGAGAAATTCTGTTCCGGGCAGGCATCCATTAACGCCTTAACGTTGGCGATATGATTACCGGAATCCGCTAATTCGCGCGCGGAAATACGGCTTTTCCCATAGCGCATCATCAGCCAGGCCAGCGAGGAAAAGAGCAGAGTCTCTTTCAGCAACGCGTTGCCTTCCTGCGTCAGCAGGGTGAATGTCAGGCGTAGCTGTTCCGACAGGCCGGGATCGTGTACCACGGCATCGGGAAACCAGGGAATCGCCCCCTGAGGTTGTTGAAAATCGCGGGAAAGGGAAAGCAGCAAATCCGGGTTGGGATAGATAGCCCGGTATGACCATCCGCCCGCCACCGCGGAATGTCCGGTATGAACTTCATCGGCATTCACCAGAATAATGTCGCCTTTGGGCGCGACATGCTCGCCGCCCGTGCGGTAAAACCGCTGCGCGCCTTCTTCAATGACGCCGATACAAAAATTTTCATGGGAATGACGGGAGAAACGCTGCCGTTTATATCGGGCTTGCAGCATTTCCAGGCCGCCAAACGCTTGCAAATGGCGAAACCGGGCTTGTTCCCGCTCTTTTTTCTTTTCCGTCATTCAGCCTCCCATGATGTGGCCGCTTTTGAACAAAATTGCCGTCCGGAGTGAACCGTTTTACCTTTAAACCGGCCTGCCTTTCAGCAGTTTTCTGATCCAGAATCGGTTAGGGTTTAGCGCCGCCAGCGTTTCGCCGTCCAACGGCTGCGGTTCATCATAAATTTGCGCCGCCAGAATCTCGGCCGCCAAAGGCGCCGAGCACAATCCCCGCGACCCCAGCGCGCCGATAAGAAACAGATTCGGATAAGTCGGCGCGGGCGGCAGATTTTCCGCGTGGTGCTGTCGTTGCAGTAGATGCTGATAATTATCCAGCGTTTGCTGATAATCCGCCACCGCGCCGACGAGCGGCAAATGGTCGCGCAGCGCGCAGCGTACGCCCTGACGCGCCTGGCGGCCGCTGATATCGATCTGCTGCGCCCACTGCGCCTGCGGCAGACAGTCCAGCAGACGCCGGCGATTCTCCTGCTGTTCTTCTTCACGATAGTCGGTGGCGCTATCGCCGCGCTGGTAGCTGGCGCCGATACAGTGCTCCTGATGCTGCGGGCTGACCGGCGTCAGATAACCCTCATAGCAAAGCACCTGTTTCAGCCGCCGTAACGTCGGCGTCGTCGGGATATGACTGACCTGGCCGCGCACCGGATAGCACGGCAAATGTTGGGTCTGAGTCCAGTCCGACAGTTGATGACCGTTCGCCAGAATCAGCGCGGCATGTTCCGCCTGCCGCTGGTCAGCCAGCGTCAGGCGCCAGCCGATATCGCTTTGCTCAAGCGCGGAAACCTTGGTGCTCATGTGTATGACAAGCCCTTGCCGCCGGGCCAGTCGCAGCGCGGAGGCGGTGAGTTCCGCCGGGCATAGCCAGCCGCCTTCCGGGTAAGTCACGCCGCCGGCGCCAAGCATCAGACCATTCGCCTCTTCAAGCTGCGCCGCCGTGACGGCGAAAACCAGTTCCGGCGGCCATTCGGCCTGTAAAATGCGCTCAATCTTACGGGCGCTTTTTTCATCATAGGCCAGTTGACTCACGCCGCACCACTGATGTGCAAAATCGACGCCCTGCGCCGCCAGTTCGGCATACTGGCGGCGCGCGAAGGCGAACGCGGCGGCAAAGAAGCGCGAAAGCGCGTCGTGCCGATTATTAAGCAACGGATAAAGCGCGCCCTGACGGTTGCCGGACGCGCCCTGCGCCGGTTGGGGATCGGCGCAGTACAACGTGACGGCGGCCCCGCGTCTTTGCAGCGCCAGCGCGGTTAACACGCTGGCGATGCCGCCGCCGATAATCGCGATATCGTGGGGGGCGACAGCCGGCGGGCGAGCATACCAGGGGGCAGGGGAGGACACGGGAATGCATTCGGGAAGATAACCGCTCAGCATTTCGCGCTTTTGGCCGAACCCTTTGACTTTACTGACGCTGAAGCCGGCCTGCTGTAGCCCGCGGCGCACAAATCCGGCGGCGGTGAAGGTGGCGAACGTGCCGTGCCGGCGGCCGAGGCGCGCCATGGCGTGAAACAGATCTTCCGTCCACATGTCCGGATTTTTGGCCGGCGCAAAGCCGTCGAGAAACCAGGCGTCGACTTTATGATTCAGCGACGTATCCAACGTAGGCAGCAGCGCATTGACATCGCCGAACCAGAGATCGAGCGTTACGCGGCCCTGCGCCAGAAGCAGGCGATGGCAGCCGGACAAGGGCAGCGGCCACTGTTCGCGCAACGCTTGCGCATATTCGGCCAGCTCCGGCCATTGGGCGTGCGCCGCGGCCAGATCGTCCCGGCGCAGCGGAAATTTCTCGAAGCTGATGAAGTGCAGGCGACGCAGCGGCGCCTGCGGCGACCGGGCGCGAAAATCGTCGAAAGCCTGCCAGAGCGTCAGAAAATTCAGTCCGGTGCCGAAGCCGGTTTCCGCCACCACGCAGCTTTCGCGCGAAAGCGTGAGAAAGCGTTCGGGAAACCCGTTGCCGGTTAAAAACACATAGCGGGTTTCCGCCAGCCCATCCTGATTGGAAAAATAGACGTCATCAAACTGTTGCGATACAGGTGTACCCTGTTCGTTCCAACTTAACGTCGCATGTCGGATGGGGCGGTTATTCACGGCAACTGACTCATTATTCAAGCGGTGACGCGATTTTAACGAGCTGAATGTCGAGGCGCAAATTTAGTAAAAGTTCGGCTGATCGGACTTGTTCAGCGTACAACTGTACGCTAAAGTGCGATGCGAAATCCCAAACTATATAAGTGGAAGAGGTATTGAATGAAACGTGCAGTGATTACAGGTCTGGGGATCGTATCAAGCATCGGTAATAACCAGCAGGAAGTTCTGGCGTCTTTGCGGGAAGGCCGCTCGGGTATTACTTTCTCTCAAGAGCTGAAAGATTCCGGCATGCGTAGTCACGTCTGGGGTAACGTTAAACTGGACACCACAGGCCTCATCGATCGCAAAGTTGTGCGCTTTATGAGTGATGCATCGATTTATGCCTATCTGTCTATGGAACAGGCGATTAAAGACTCCGGTCTGAGCGACGATCAGGTTTCCAACGATCGCACGGGCCTGATCGTGGGTTCCGGCGGCGGTTCTCCGCGTAATCAGGTTGCCGGCACCGACGGCATGCGGGCCAAAGGTCTGCGCGGCGTGGGGCCTTATATGGTCACTAAATCCATGGCTTCCGGCGTTTCCGCCTGTCTGGCGACGCCGTTTAAAATCCGCGGCGTTAACTACTCCATCAGTTCCGCCTGTGCGACTTCCGCACACTGTATCGGCAACGCGGTGGAAATGATCCAACTGGGCAAACAGGACGTGGTCTTCGCCGGCGGCGGTGAAGAACTGTGCTGGGAAATGGCCTGCGAGTTCGATGCCATGGGCGCGCTGTCCACCAAATATAACGACACGCCGGAAAAAGCGTCCCGTACTTATGACGCGGACCGCGACGGCTTCGTTATCGCCGGCGGCGGCGGTATCGTGGTGGTTGAAGAACTGGAACACGCGCTGGCGCGCGGCGCGCACATCTACGGTGAAATCATCGGCTACGGCGCGACGTCCGACGGCGCGGATATGGTTGCCCCGTCAGGGGAAGGCGCAATGCGCTGCATGAAGATGGCGTTGCAGGACGTGGACGCGCCGATCGATTACATCAACACGCACGGCACCTCTACGCCGGTTGGCGATGTGAAAGAACTGGGCGCCATCCGTGAAGTGTTCGGTGACAATATTCCGGCGATTTCCGCCACCAAGGCGATGACCGGTCACTCGCTGGGCGCGGCTGGCGTGCAGGAAGCGATTTATACGCTGCTGATGCTGGAACACGGCTTCATCGCGCCGAGCATCAACGTCGAAACGCTGGACGAGCACGCGGTGGGGATGAACATTATCACCGAGCCGACAGAGCGCAAACTGACGACGGTGATGTCGAACGGTTTTGGTTTCGGCGGCACCAACGCCACCCTGGTTATGCGTAAGTTCGATAAGTAATCGCGTTTGCCCGCGCCGTGCGGGCTGAAGCGACCTCACGCCCCGTGAACCTGATGTTGACGGGGCGTTTTGTTATATGAGGATCCACAAGAGAAAGATCGCGACGCAGACGCCGACAATCCCCGCAAACATCGGTTTTTGCCACAATGATGGCCAGTTGAGCGGCTGAGAGGCGATGAGCGGGTTGAGCAGCGGCTGCGGCGCCGTCCAGTCGGTTTCCTGCGCTCGTCGTATGCGCTGGCTGAACAGGAAGGTCAGTACGTCGCTGAGCTGAGCCGGCATCAGCGGGACGGCGTTAAAGCGATGCTGCATATAGTCCAGCAGCATCTGCTGTTCCTGCGCATCGATGGGATGCGGCAGAGCGCTCTGCAATAGCGAGAGATTCGACATCGCGACGTTAGCCGCCGTCGTCGCGCCGGGCGTATTGACGCTGCTCGCCGCGCTTGACGCAGGCTCTCCCGGCGCTGAACCGTTAGCGGCGGACGCTGTCTGCGCCGCCGGGTATGAAGCAGGCTGGGGCGATGGTTGCAAGGTAGCCTGCGCTTGCAGAAACTGGGTCAGCAACGGCAAATTTTTCACCGGAATGGCGGCGCCCGCGCTTAAATTCTGCATCGTCATCAGCGTAGTCCAGATTTTGGCCGCCGGTTCGCCGGTTTGCGAAGACAACCGGGCGACCAGTTGATTCAGGCTATTTTGCTCGGCGGGTAAAAGCGGGCGCTCGGCAGCGTTGGACGTCGGTGGCTGTGGCGTGACGGCGGCGTTGGCGGTCGATTGCGGGATTTGCCCGTTTTGTAATAACGCCACCACCTGCCGCAGTTGGTTGCTATTGAGCGAACCCAGAACGGTATGGCCGAATTGCTGACGGATAAAATCGCTCGCCGTCCGACGGTTATCGCCCTCCGGCAACATTGCCGTCAAACGCTGCATCAACTGCTGGCGGCTGGTATTGTCCTGAGTTTGCACTTCGCTTAATCGCGTTTGCAGCAACTGCTCCGCAGGCTGATAGTGGCGTGACGTCAGTTCGGCGCTTTCCGTCAGTCCCAGTCCCTGTTTCACCCCGTTCCAGATGTCGGCGACTTTTAACGTGCTGAGCGCCGCAATTTTAACGATCAGATTTTCAAGCGACGTGCGTTGCGCCGACGTCAAGGGCCGATCGCCGCCGTCGGCGGTTGCGGGGAGAGACGCGGTCGGCGTAGTGCCGACGGCGCGTTCGCCCGGCAGTGGGACACCTGGACCGTTTACCGGCTGCATACTGTTTTACCTCACCGCTGGCTGCTGATAACGGAATCATAGCAATCTCTATAAGCGACAGATAGCCCCGAAACAATACCGGAGGTTAACTTACGGCGACCAATAGCATTGGGCTTCCTGCCTATTCAGTGGCAAAATAAGCTCCCTATTTTGAGCTGGGCAACAGGTTAGCGGGAAAGACAATGAAAATTCTGGTTGATGAAAACATGCCGTACGCACGCGAGCTATTTAGCCGACTGGGCGATGTTCAGAGCGTGCCGGGGCGTCCGCTGCCGCGCGAGGCGCTGGATGGCGCGGCAGCGTTAATGGTGCGTTCAGTGACCAAAGTCGACGCCGAGCTGCTGACCGGAACCTCGGTCAAGTTTGTCGGCAGCGCCACGGCCGGCACCGATCATGTCGACCAGAACTGGCTCGATGCCAACGGCATCGGCTTTTCGGCGGCGCCGGGTTGTAATGCCATCGCCGTTGTAGAATATGTCTTTTCTTCCCTGTTGATGCTTGCCGAACGCGACGGTTTTCAGTTGCGTGATAAAACCGTCGGGATTGTCGGCGTCGGCAATGTGGGCGGGCGGCTGAACGCGCGTCTGCAAGCCTGGGGCGTCAAAACCCTGCTGTGCGATCCGCCGCGCGCGGAACGGGGGGACGATGAAGACTTTCGCTCGTTTGAGGAACTGGTGCGGGACGCCGATATTCTGACGCTGCATACGCCGTTGTACCTTGACGGCCCTTATAAAACGCACCACCTGGTTGATGCGTCGGTGCTGAATGATTTTGCCGCGGGCCGTATCCTGATCAACGCCTGCCGCGGGCCGGTGGTGGATAACGCCGCCCTGCTTGAGGTATTGAACCGGGGGAAAAAATTCAGCGTCATTCTTGATGTCTGGGAACCGGAGCCGGCGTTATCCACGGACCTGCTGGCGTTGGTCGATATCGGCACCTCGCATATCGCCGGCTATACGCTGGAAGGCAAAGCGCGCGGCACCACCCAGGTGTTTGAAGCCTGGAGCCGGTTTATCGGTAATCCCAAACAGGTGGCATTGTCATCCCTGTTACCCAAGCCGGAAGTGGCCGAAGTGATGCTCGCGTCGCCGCTGGACGAAGCGCTATTAAAGCGTCTGGCGCATCTGGTGTATGATGTGCGTCGGGACGATGCGCTGCTGCGTCATGCGGTACATCAGGAGGGCGGGTTTGATCGCCTGCGTAAAACTTACCAGGAACGACGCGAGTGGTCGTCACTTCATGTTGTCTGCGCCGACAGCGGCAGCGCGGACTGTCTGAATAAGCTGGGGTTCAATGCCTCCGTGGTGGTTGATCGTTAATCACATATTTTAGTGAAATCTGTTAAAGACTCTTTATTTCACGGGCGATAGGGTTATCGGCCGTGGATGTTTCATTCATAAGTTTGGGGAGAAAACCAAATGTCTGACGGCTGGAATATTGCTCTGCTGGGCGCAACGGGCGCGGTAGGCTCGGCGTTGCTGGAGTTGTTGCAGGAGCGCGAATTTCCGGTGGGTGAACTGTATCCGCTGGCCAGTGAACGTAGCATGGGTGAAATCATCCGTTTTGGCGGCAAGTCTTGCCCGGTGCAGGATGCCGCCGATTTTGACTGGTCGCAGGCGCAACTGGCGTTTTTTGTCGCCGGACAGGACGCCAGCGAGCGTTACGCCGAAGAGGCCGGGAATGCCGGCTGTCTGGTTATCGACAGCAGCGGTCTGTTTGCGCTGGAGCCGGATGTGCCGCTGGTAGTGCCGGGGGTCAACGCCCATGCGCTGGCGGATTATCGTAACCGCAATATCGTCGCGGTGGCGGATAGCCTGACCAGCCAATTGCTGAAGGCGATTAAACCCTTGACGGATGGCGCCGGTTTGTCCCGTTTGCACGTGACGAATATGCTGTCGGTATCCGCCCGCGGCAAAGCGGCGGTCGATGATTTGGCCGGACAAAGCGCGCGCCTGTTGAACGGCATTCCGCCCGAAGCGGGATTTTTCCCCAAACAGCTGGCGTTCAATCTGTTGCCGTTGTTGCCGGATAACGAAGGCAGCGTGCGGGAAGAACGCCGCCTGGTGGATCAGGTGCGAAAAGTGTTGCAGGATGAAGGCTTGCCGATTTCCGTCTCCTGCATCCAGTCGCCGGTTTTCTACGGCCATGCGCAGGTGGTCCATCTTGAATCGCTGCGCCCGATGTCGGCGGAGGAGGCGCGGGATGAACTGTTGCAGACCGACGACGTGCAGGTCAGCGACGAGCAGGATTATCCGACCCAGGTCGAGGATGCCTCCGGCAATGTGCAATTAAGCATCGGCTGTTTGCGTAATGATTACGGTATTCCCGAGTTATTGCAGTTCTGGTCCGTCGCGGACAACGTGCGTTTCGGCGGCGCGCTGATGGCTGTGGAAACGGCGGAATGTCTGGTGCGGGAGTATTTGGGGTAATGTCCGGATTGATTCAGGCGGAGCAACAGGCGCCGCTGAAAATTGCGTTGGGGATTGAGTATGACGGCAGCCGTTATTATGGTTGGCAGCGTCAGGCTGAAGTCATCAGCGTTCAGGCGTGTCTTGAACAGGCATTAAGTAAAGTCGCCAATGAGCCCATCGGCGTCTTCTGCGCCGGACGCACCGACGCCGGCGTACATGCGACCGGGCAGGTGGTGCATTTCACCACGCAGGCGGTACGCCAGGACGCCGCCTGGACGATGGGCGTTAACGCCAATTTACCGCCGGATATCGCAGTGCGCTGGGTAAAAACGGTGGACGATGATTTTCACGCCCGTTTCAGCGCCACGGCGCGCCGCTATCGCTATGTCATCTATAATCATCGCTATCGTCCCGCGGTGCTGGCCCGGGGGGTCACGCATTTTTATCATCCTCTGGATGCGGCGCGAATGGAACGCGCCGGTCAGTGCCTGCTGGGCGAGAACGATTTCACGTCGTTTCGAGCGGTTCACTGTCAGTCACGCAGTCCCTGGCGTAATGTAAATCATTTAAAGGTTACGCGTCATGGCGCCTATATCGTGGTAGATATCAAGGCCAATGCGTTTGTGCATCACATGGTTCGCAACATCGTCGGCAGTCTGATGGAAGTCGGATGCGGCAATCAGCCGGAGGCGTGGATTGCGGAGCTGCTGGCGGCAAAAGATCGCACGTTGGCGGCGGCGACCGCCAGAGCCGAAGGGCTGTATCTGGTCGCCGTGGATTATCCCGCGCGTTTTGCCTTGCCGCGGCCGCCGATGGGGCCGCTGTTTTTGCATGACTCGATGTAACCGATCGATTTTTAAATGATAGGCTTGTAAGTGACGCGTTTTTGACCAGCCGGACAGGTGGTCGGAAGCAAAAAACGGCGCCAAGAAAGAGATGTTTTAATGGAATTCATTCATTTTATTATTGATTTTATACTCCATATCGACGTTCACCTGGCCGAACTGGTCGCGCAATACGGCGTCTGGATTTATGCCATTTTATTTCTGATTTTGTTCTGCGAAACCGGGCTGGTGGTGACGCCGTTTTTACCGGGCGATTCTTTGCTGTTCGTCGCCGGCGCGCTGGCCGCATTGCCGTCGAACGATCTCGACGTTCATCTGATGGTTTTCCTGCTGACGGTGGCGGCGATCCTGGGCGATGCGGTGAATTACACCATTGGCCGGCTATTCGGCGAAAAACTGTTCAGCAATCCGCATTCGAAAATTTTCCGCCGCAGTTATCTGGATAAAACGCATCAGTTTTATGCTCGTCACGGTGGTAAAACAATAATTCTGGCACGCTTTGTCCCTATTGTGAGAACATTCGCGCCGTTTGTTGCAGGCATGGGACACATGAGTTACCGGCATTTCGCCGCTTATAACGTCGTCGGCGCGTTGCTGTGGGTGCTGCTGTTTTCCTATGCGGGCTATCTGTTTGGCGATTTGCCCATTGTGCAGCAAAATCTGAAATTACTGATTGTCGCGATTATTCTCGTCTCTATTCTGCCCGGCGTGATTGAAATCATACGTCACAGAAGAGCGGCGGCGCGGAGTAATGTAAAGTAAATGAAATAAACTTTAACATCCGGTTTTACCAGTTTTTTATCCACAGTACCGGAACGTTATGGTTTAATGGGCAGCATTTATGGTCTGTTCCTGAAACAATCCTTGGCGCCAGTGCTTGATATCGCCATCAACGCGTGTCTCAGGCATTTTCTAATGGCGGTGTTGTCAGGGAAAAGTAACGCATGAACAGTGGACTGGCGTGTGCCAGGTTCAAGCAGAAAGGTTATCAATGAGCTGGATTGAACGAATTCTTAACAAAAGCAATATCACGCCCACCCGTAAAGCGAATATTCCTGAAGGTGTCTGGACGAAATGTGATAGTTGCGGTCAGGTTCTTTATCGCGCAGAGCTGGAACGTAATCTGGAAGTTTGCCCTAAGTGCGATCACCACATGCGCCTCTCCGCGCGTGCTCGCCTGCAATCTTTCCTGGATAAGGAAGGGACGGTGGAGTTAGGCAGCGAACTGGAGCCGAAAGATATCCTGAAATTCCGGGATTCTAAAAAATATAAAGATCGTTTGGTTGCCGCGCAAAAGCAATCGAATGAAAAAGATGCGCTGGTGGTGATGAAAGGCACCTTATACGGCATGCCTATCGTCGCGGCGTCGTTTGAATTCGCCTTTATGGGCGGTTCAATGGCCTCGGTGGTCGGCGCGCGTTTCGTTCGCGCCGTCGAGCAGGCGCTGGAAGACGGCTGCCCGCTGGTCTGTTTCTCCGCCAGCGGCGGCGCCCGTATGCAGGAAGCGCTGATGTCGCTGATGCAGATGGCTAAAACCAGCGCGGCATTGGCAAAAATGCGCGACCGCGGTTTGCCTTATATTTCCGTACTGACCGATCCGACCATGGGCGGCGTTTCCGCCAGTCTGGCGATGCTGGGCGATCTGAATATCGCCGAACCCAAAGCGCTGATCGGCTTTGCCGGGCCGCGGGTGATTGAGCAGACGGTGCGTGAAAAACTGCCGCCGGGCTTCCAGCGCAGTGAATTCCTGATTGAGAAGGGCGCTATCGACATGATCGTCCGCCGTCCGGAAATGCGTTATAAACTGGCGACGATCCTCGCCAAGTTGACCAACTACCCGGAACCGAGCAACGAGGTGGTGGAACATCATCAGGATGACGCCGCCGAATCGCAGGACGAAGCGTAGTTGAACCGATGAACGGGAAGCATGGGCGCTGCGCCGAGCAGAATTTATGCTTCCCGTATAAAATGAACCGTAAGCCAGTGAACGGGACTCATGGATAATCTTCAAATACCCCAAGCCACGTCGCCTTTGGCCACGTGGCTTAATTATCTTGAGCACCTGCACGGCCAGGCCATCGATTTGGGCCTGACGCGCGTCAAGCAGGTTGCTGAGAATCTTCAATTGCTACAGCCCGCCGGGGTGGTTTTTACCGTCGCAGGAACCAATGGCAAGGGCACCACCTGCTGTACGCTGGAATCCATACTGTTGGCCGCCGGATTGCGGGTGGGCGTATACAGTTCTCCGCACCTGCTGCGTTATACCGAACGGGTGAGAGTGCAGGGGAAGGAATTGCCTGAATCGATGCACAGCCAGGCGTTCGCGGATATCGAAGCCGGAAGGGGCGATGTTTCACTGACCTACTTCGAATTCGGCACGCTGGCGGCCTTGCAGATGTTTAAACAGGCCGATTTGGACGTCGTTATTCTGGAGGTCGGTTTAGGCGGCCGTCTTGATGCGACCAATATTGTCGATGCGGATGTCGCCGTGGTGACCAGCATCGCGCTGGATCATACCGACTGGTTGGGCAGCGACAGGGACAGTATCGGCAGAGAGAAAGCCGGCGTATTCCGCCAGGGCAGACCGGCGGTCGTCGGCGAACCCGATATGCCGGGGTCGATCGCGGACGTCGCCGGTGAAAAAGGCGCCGTGTTATTACGGCGCGGCCGGGACTGGGATTTCTCCATTCAGCGCGACGGATGGAATTGGCAGAATAAACAACGCGAATTGTCCGATCTGCCGATGCCGAATGTGCCGTTAGCCAATGCGGCGACGGCATTGGCCGCATTGAACGCCTCGCCCCTGAACGTGAATGAAGGGGCGATTCGTCAGGGACTACGCCTGGCGACGCTGCCCGGCCGTTTCCAGATCGTCGGCGAGGATCCGCGGCTGATTCTGGACGTCGCCCATAATCCTCATGCCGCCGCTTATCTGGCTAGCCGGCTGGCCATGCTGCCGAAAAGCGGGAAAGTGCGCGCGGTGGTGGGAATGCTGGCGGATAAAGATATCGGCGGTACGTTGAGCCAGTTAAAACCACTGGTCGACGAATGGTACTGCGCGCCGCTGGAAGGCCCGCGCGGGGCGACGGCGCGGCAACTGGCCGAACATCTGGACGCGTGTCGGCAATATTCCGATGTGGCGAGTGCCTGGCGACAGGCAATGGCGGAGTCGGCGACACAGGATACCGTCATTGTCTGCGGATCTTTTCATACGGTAGCGCATGTTATGGAAGCGCTGGATGAGGGGAGTGCGTATGGCGAGTAAATTTCAGAATCGGCTGGTGGGTACCATCATTCTGGTCGCGCTGGGCGTTATCGTGTTGCCCGGCCTGTTGGATGGTAAGAAAAAACACTACGAAGATGAGTTCGCGGCGATCCCGCTGGTGCCGTCATCGGAGGAAAACAATGAAATGGATTCATTGCCCGCGCTGACTCAATCTTTGCCCAGTCAGCCGCCGGAGGGCGCCGAGGCGGCGATGAACGGTAACGCGGATGAAAGCGGGCCGGGAAATAACGGCGCAGAGGTTAAACCGGAAAGTCCGCCGCCCGCAACCCATGCCCCCGCAACGGTGACGGCGCCGCCCGCCGTGGTTGAACGTCCGGCGCAAAAACCGGCTGAAGTCAAACCGCAGACGAAACCGGAAGCCAAGCCCAAACCGGAACCCAAACCGGAGCCGAAACCGGAGCCGAAACCGGAAGTGAAGCCCGAGACGAAACCTGACAGCAAACCGACGGAACAGGCGCCGGTCGGACAGGCTTATGTCGTACAGCTTGGCGCGCTGAAAAATGCGGACAAGGTTAATGAGATCGTCGCAAAACTGCGGCTTTCCGGCTATCGGGCATATACCCTGCCGGCGACCCCGGTTCAGGGGCAGATTACCCGAATTTATGTCGGTCCGGATGCGTCAAGGCAGAAATTGCAGTCTTCGCTGGCGGAACTTCATCAGATTAGCGGTCTGAACGGTCAGGTAAAATCGTATAGCGTGCGCTAAGGGATTGACGCGCCGGTTGGCGTTTTTTGTTTGATTTCCGATTAATCAAATCGGCGGAAATACGCTACGCAAACGTTTTCTTTTTCTGTTAGAATGCGCCGCGAACAGGATGACGCGGCGACCTGACGGTCAGCATCGTTCATTATTAGGATAACTGATGATTTGGGTTGATTACGTCATTATTGGCATCATCGGATTTTCGGCGTTGGTTAGCCTTATCCGGGGGTTTATACGCGAAGCGTTATCGCTGGTAACCTGGGGATGCGCGTTTTTTATCGCCAGTCACTACTATGTTTACCTCGCCGGGTATTTCACCCGTTTTGACGACGAACTGGTACGTAATGGGATTGCCATCGCCATTCTGTTTATTGCGACATTGATTGTGGGAGCTATCGTCAACTATGTGATTGGTTCACTGGTTGAACGTACCGGACTCTCGGGCACCGACCGCGTATTGGGCATTTGTTTCGGTGCGCTGCGCGGTGTGCTGATTGTTTCTGCGCTGCTATTCTTTCTGGATACCTTCACCGGTTTTTCACAGAGTGCTGACTGGAAGCAGTCCCAGTTGATACCGCAGTTCAGTTACATTATCAGGTGGTTTTTTGACTACCTGCAAAGCACGTCAAGTTTCTTGCCGCAGCATATCTCGTTGCGGTAGCGCTGATGAGGAAAAGACACCATGTGCGGTATTGTCGGTATCGCCGGTTTTACACCGGTCAACCAGTCGATTTATGACGCGTTAACGGTGTTGCAGCACCGTGGGCAGGATGCCGCAGGCATCGTCACCATTGATGCCTTGAACTGTTTTCGCCTGCGCAAGGCCAACGGCCTGGTGAAGGATGTGTTTGAAGCACGGCACATGCAACGTTTACAAGGCAACATGGGCATCGGGCATGTGCGTTATCCTACCGCGGGCAGTTCCAGCGCTTCGGAAGCGCAGCCCTTCTACGTTAACTCGCCGTTCGGCATTACGCTGGCGCATAACGGTAACCTGACTAACGCTCACGAACTGCGCAAAAAGCTGTTTGAGCAGGAGCGTCGTCATGTGAATACCACGTCGGACTCTGAAATTCTGCTGAATATCTTTGCCAGAGAGTTGGATCGTTTTCAGCACTACCCGCTGGAAGCGGATAACATCTTTGCGGCAGTCGCCGCGACGCACCAGCAAATCCGCGGCGCTTATGCGTGCGTGAGCATGATTATCGGTCATGGCATGGTGGCTTTTCGCGATCCCAACGGTATTCGTCCTCTGGTTATCGGTAAACGCGATCTGGAAGACGGCCGCTGCGAATATATGGTGGCGTCGGAAAGCGTGGCGCTGGATACGCTGGGCTTTGAATTTCTGCGTGACGTGGCGCCGGGAGAGGCGATTTACATCACGGAGAAAGGGCAGTTATTTACCCGCCAGTGCGCCGAAAACCCGAAGAGCAACCCCTGCCTGTTCGAATACGTTTACTTCGCGCGCCCCGACTCGTTTATCGATAAAATTTCCGTGTACAGCGCGCGCGTGCGCATGGGCCAGAAATTAGGCGAGAAGATAGCCCGTCAATGGGAAGATCTGGATATCGACGTGGTGATCCCCATCCCCGAGACGTCTTGCGATATCGCCCTGGAAATCGCGCGTATCATTAACAAGCCGTATCGGCAGGGTTTTGTGAAAAACCGCTACGTAGGCCGTACTTTCATCATGCCGGGACAGCAGGCGCGCCGTAAATCAGTACGCCGCAAGCTGAACGCCAACCGCGCCGAGTTTCGTGATAAAAACGTTCTGCTGGTGGATGACTCCATCGTGCGCGGCACGACGTCCGAGCAGATTGTCGAAATGGCGCGTGAAGCGGGAGCTAAACGCGTTTATCTGGCCTCGGCGGCGCCGGAAATCCGCTTCCCTAACGTTTATGGCATCGATATGCCGAGCGTGAATGAGCTGATCGCCCACGGTCGCGAAGTGGATGAAATCTGTCAACTGATTGGCGCGGACGCGCTGATCTTCCAGGATCTGGACGATCTGATCGCCGCCGCGCGCGAAGATAACCCGGATATCACCCAGTTTGAATGTTCGGTATTCAACGGCGTCTATGTGACCAAGGACGTCGATCAGGGTTATCTGGATTATCTGGAAGTGTTGCGTAATGACGATGCGAAAGCGTTGCGCAGCCAGAACGAAGTGGAAGATCTGGAGTTGCATAACGAAGGTTAAGCGCTGAATTTTCAGCCGGCGGCCGTTATGCCGCGCTGGGCGATGATGAAAGTAAAAGGGAGAACGGTCATACGTTCTCCCTTTTCTTATTCTTGCTTATCGGTAATCAATGCGGCAAAGTCAGCGCAAATAGATTATCCGTGTAAATTATGAATCCGCGTTAACCATCTGGCGCGATCGGTCAGAGGCACTATTGATGAAGCAACTTATTGTAGGTATTTCCGGCGCCAGCGGGGTGGTTTATGGCGTTCGCCTGTTACAGGTTTTGCAGGCGATTGAGGATGTGGAAACGCACTTGATTATCAGTCAGGCGGCACGGCAGACGCTGTCTCTGGAAACGGATTTCAGTCTGCGCGACGTTCAGGCGCTGGCGGATGTGGTGTACGACATGCGGGATATTGCCGCCAGTATTTCTTCCGGTTCATTTAAAACCGACGGGATGGTGATTTTACCCTGCTCGATAAAAACCCTGTCGGGAATTGCCCACAGCTACAGCGATAACCTGCTGACGCGCGCGGCCGATGTGGTGTTGAAAGAGCGCCAGCCGCTGGTACTCTGCGTGCGTGAAACGCCGCTGCATCTGGGACATTTGCGCATCATGACCGCGGCGGTGGAATTAGGCGCGGTTATTATGCCGCCGGTGCCGGCTTTTTATCATCGTCCGCAAAGCGTGCAGGATATTATCGATCAAACGGTGAACCGGGTGCTCGATCAGTTTGATATCCGTCTGCCCGCAGATCTGTTTACACGCTGGCAAGGCGCTTAAGCGCTGCATACTTTTTGCGCATTCGGGTAAATCACGCGCCGTATATAGCCCGTGTTTTGCTTCATTTTGGGGCGTTTTTACATCAATGCATCATTATATTGCATTGCTGCACTCTGATGGTGCTGGTGATCCGCCATGCTGGCGTCTCTGCCGCCGACGATCTTTCCTTCTTACCGGCGGTGAATTTAAAAATATTTATTTATCAAATAATTAGTCTGCTTTGGGGCATCGAAGGCATTATGCCGTTTTATTTATACGAATTTCTTATTATGGCATGAAAACTGCAAGGAATTCGGAACGAAAAAGCGTAGTCGTTACTGACGTTAGCTGTTTTTTAAAGCCATTGATCGTCCCGATGTCGACAACTGATTTTTGACCTTCAATCACTCATTGGTAAAGGTAGCAATATGAAAAAACTGATAAAAGTTTTGCCGCTGGCATTAATTCTGGCCGCAGGAAGCGCGATGGCCGATATTCCCAAGAATATTAAATTGGGTACCGATCCCACCTATGCGCCGTTTGAATCCAAAAATGCCAAGGGGGAGCTGGTCGGGTTTGATATCGATCTGGCGAAAGAGTTGTGCAAACGTATCGAAGCCAACTGTACTTTTGTCGAAAGTGACTTTGATGCGCTGATCCCGTCGCTGAAAGCGAAAAAAATCGACGCTATCATCTCTTCACTTTCCATCACCGAAAAACGCCAGCAGGAAATCGCCTTTACGGAAAAACTGTATGCCGCCAATAGTCGTCTGATTGCCAAGAAAGGCTCGGGCATCGAACCTACGCTGGCATCGTTGGGCGGCAAACGCGTCGGCGTCTTGCAGGGAACGACGCAGGAAACCTACGCCAATGCCCTATGGCAGCCAAAAGGCGTTGACGTCGTCGCCTACCAGAATCAGGAACTGGTTTACGACGACCTGAGGGCGGGGCGAATTGACGCCGCATTCCAGGATGAAGTCGCGGCTAGCGAAGGTTTTCTGAAACAGAGCGTGGGCAAAGACTATGAATTTGCCGGGGCGGCGGTGAAAGACGACAAATATTTCGGCGTGGGTACCGGCATAGGGCTGCGTAAAACGGATACCGAATTGAAAGCCGCATTGGATAAAGCGTTTGCGGAAATACGCGCAGACGGAACCTACGATACTTTTGCGAAAAAATACTTCGATTTCGATGTCTACGGCGGCTAAGTTCTCATTATTGACTTAGGTAGACAACGGGTGACATGACTACCGATATCTTTGTGCAAACCGCATTCATCCGTGGCGCTTTCAGGTCTCTCTTTGCGAGCAGAGACCTGTTTTATCCGTTGATTCGGCGGCGTTGCCCGCCTTATTTACGCCAGCGCCTGATGAATGCCGGTATGACAAGTTCGGTAAGACGAGATGTCGAAATATTCTTGTTCGTTATCAACCTCTGTTTCACCTTAAGCGGAAGTAAGCAATGTTCTACGGCTATTCCCAATTAATTCTGGATGGGGCGGCGATGACGCTGGAACTGGCGGTGAGCTCGCTGGTTCTGGCGCTGGTTATCGGCCTGATCGGCGCTGGCGCGAAGTTGTCCGCCAATCGACTACTGTCCGGCGGTTTTTCCTGCTATACCACGCTTATACGCGGCGTACCTGATTTGGTGCTGATGCTGCTGATTTTTTATGGTCTGCAAATCACGCTCAATAGCGTCACGGAACTGCTGGGCTTCAGACAAATCGATATCGATCCTCTCACTGCGGGCATTATTACGCTGGGTTTTATCTACGGCGCTTATTTTACCGAAACATTTCGCGGGGCCTATCTGGCGGTATCACGCGGCCAGATTGAAGCCGCCGTGGCTTTTGGTTTTACGCCGATGAAAGTCTTTCGTCGGATTATGTTTCCCTCGATGATGCGCTTCGCCTTACCGGGCATTGGCAATAACTGGCAGGTGATCTTAAAGGCGACGGCCCTGGTTTCGTTACTTGGCCTGAATGATGTGATTAAGGCCACGCAACTGGCGGGCAAAGGGGCGCATGAGCCGTTTTATTTCGCGCTGGTCGCCGGGGCGATGTATTTGATCTTTACCACGATCTCCAATGGGGTGCTGTGGTGGCTGGAAAAACGCTATTCGCAGGGAGTAAGAAAAATAAGTTATGAGTGAGATCCTGCAACAATATTGGCAGCCTCTGCTGTGGAGCGATGGCTACCGTTTGACCGGCCTGGCGATGACGTTATGGCTGCTGATTTCCTCGGTAACGATCGGCGGCGCGCTGGCGTTGCCGCTGGCGGTGGCCCGCGTTTCGCCGCGACGTTGGTTCAGCCTGCCGGTTTGGGCATTTACCTACGTGTTTCGCGGTACCCCGCTTTATGTGCAGCTATTGGTCTTTTATTCCGGGGTTTACAGTCTGGAGATTGTGCGCGGAACCGATCTGTTGAATGCGTTTTTCCGCAGCGGTTTGAATTGCGCCGTTTTGGCGCTGGCGCTGAATACCTGTGCGTATACCACGGAAATTTTCGCCGGCGCCATTCGTTCGGTTCCTTACGGTGAAATTGAAGCCGCCCGGGCTTACGGTTTCTCGCGCTTTAAGCAGTATCGCTGCATTATTCTGCCGGGCGCGCTGCGTATTGCGCTGCCGGCTTACAGTAATGAAGTGATCCTGATGCTGCATTCGACCGCGCTGGCGTTTACCGTCACCGTACCGGATATTTTGAAAATCGCCCGCGATATCAACGCGGCGACCTATCAGCCGTTTTATGCCTTTGGTATTGCCGCGGCGATCTATCTGGTTGTTTCTTTCGCGCTAATCGGTCTGTTCAAAAAAGCGGAACAGCGCTGGCTACGCCATCTTTCTCCCCGTTCATCCAACTAAACGCAGGAATAATCTATGTCGAATAATAAGCTGATGGTGACAGAACTGCGTAAACGTTATGGTCAGCATGAAGTATTGAAAGGTATTTCGTTGCAGGCGAAAGCCGGTGACGTCATTTCGATTATCGGTTCGTCCGGTTCAGGCAAGAGTACGTTGCTGCGTTGTATCAATTTTCTGGAAAAACCCTGTGAAGGGGCGATTTATGTCAACGATCAGGAAATTCGCATGGTGCGCGATAGCGATGATCAGTTGAAGGTTTTTGATAAAAAGCAGCTTCGACTGTTGCGTACCCGGCTGACGATGGTCTTTCAGCATTTCAATCTATGGAGCTTCATGACGGCGCGGGAAAACGTCATGGAAGCGCCGGTTCAGGTGCTGGGACTGAGTAAGGCGGAAGCGCGCGATCGTGCGGTTTTTTATCTGAATAAAGTGGGCATTACGGGCGATGCGCAGGATAAATATCCGGCCAACCTTTCCGGCGGTCAGCAGCAGCGCGTTTCCATTGCGCGCGCCCTGGCGATGGAGCCGGAGGTGCTGCTGTTTGACGAACCGACGTCCGCGCTGGATCCTGAACTGGTGGGCGAGGTGTTGCGCATCATGCAGCAACTGGCGGAAGAGGGAAAAACGATGGTGGTGGTGACGCATGAAATGGAATTCGCTCGTCATGTTTCCAGCCATGTGATTTTTCTTCATCAGGGGGTCATTGAAGAGGAAGGGCCGCCGGGCGAGCTATTCGGCAGCCCGAAGAGCCCGCGCTTGCAGCAGTTCCTCTCCGGCTCGCTGAAGTAAACACCGCTGGCTGACATTGATGTCAGCCAGACTTTTTCAGATCATTGATCAACCGGCCCATTTTCACCGCTTGAGACACGTTGTCATCAGCCTCGTTTTTGGGTCGCCTCTTCCAGCGCTTCCTTCAGTTCAAAGAAGCGGAAACCGAAACCGGCCGCTTCCAGCCGCGTCGGAATAGCGCGCTGCCCGCCGAGCACCAGCGTCGCGCCTTCGCCCATCAGCAGCTTTATGGCGAACCCCGGCACCCGGAAAAAAGCGGGGCGATGCAGAACCTCCGCCAGCATGGCGGAAAACTGTTCGTTGCGTACCGGGTAAGGCGAAACCATGTTAAACGGCCCGCTGAGAACGTGAGTATCCAGCAGATAAAGGATAGCGTTCACCATATCGTCAAGATGAATCCAGGGCATGTATTGCTTACCGGAACCGAGCGGCCCCCCCAGCCCCAACCGGAACAGCGGCAACATTTTCGCCAGCGCGCCGCCCTGAGCGGAAAGCACAATGCCGGTACGCAACAGACAGACGCGCGTTTTGTCGCTTTCGGCGGACTGAGCCAGCGCTTCCCAACGCGCGCACAGGTCATGCGTGAACTCATTGGCGGGCGCTTCATCTTCGGTGACCAGCGCCGCGCCCTGATCGCCATAATATCCCACCGCAGAGCCTGAAATGAAAACGGAGGGCGGTTCGCTGCTGGCGTTAATCAGTTTGGCGAGTTGTTCTGTCAACTCCCAGCGGCTCTGACACAGACGCTGTTTTTGCGCCGCCGTCCAGCGTTTGTCGGCAATCGGCTCGCCTGCCAGGTTAATGACGCCGTCGAAAGCGTTCAGTGAGGTTTTATCATGCAGCGTGGACCAATATTCCACCCGATCGCCCAGTATCGTTCGGGCGCGTTCAGGGGTGCGGGTCAGGACGGTAATGCGGTGCGAAAGTAACAGTAATCGTTGAATCAAATGGCGTCCGATAAGGCCGGTACCGCCGGTAATTAAGAGTTGCATGTCTGGCCTCGCTTATACCTTCATTTTTATGGCGGTTGTCCTGCCCGCCGGGCCGCCGCAAGCATGGGGCTATCCGCGTACTTTGCCGGTTTCCGGCGTTTCACGGCTATGCCTGGTGATAACGCGATTCTTTGTAGTAGCGCATGCTGACGGAAACGGAGTCGGCGTACCGCAGGGCAAACAATTTATCCACTTCAACTTCAGCATAGGTGATCCAGTCATGATTGCTGGCGATATCAAGCACATCCTGAGTTAATTTTTCCAGCAGGGCGAAGCGGTTCTCCTCCACGTGACGAATAATATTCTTGGTGATGGTGCGATAATTCAATGCGTCGTTGATATCTTCGCTGTCGCGCGACCTTTCCGCCGGATAGTGGATCTCAACATTGATGACGATATCCTGCTTGTTATTGATCTCTTCTTCCTTAATCCCAACGAAGGTGCGTAATCGCAGGTTTTTGATTCGAATAATGGCATCGGTATTACGGTGTGACATTTATCGCCCCTTTCTGGCTTGAAGTTAGCGCAGCGGCGCGCGGGCTGCGATCCTCTGCGTCAGAATATTTTGCCTTACCAGCCGCCACGCCATGGTTGAAGGGGAGTGGGGCCGTTTGCCGCTGGCTTTAAGATTGATATCTATGGGTATAAATCATTTTTTGCCGTCGCTGGCAAGCACGGTTCGGTGAGCCACCACAAATGGATTCCCTCGGGCGAATGACTCAAAATGGTGCGCGCGCGTAAATTATGCATTAAATGCTTCATGATGGAACATGCCGCCTCGATGTGGTGCAAGGCCGGCGATAGCGGTTTTTGGCGCACCCCGTCTCTCTGCGATTTAAATATCCCGCTATTTGGTACGGTCTTTGCAATACCCTGCATATTTTATTGAAATCAGGGGATGGCTATATGGACAATAATAAGGCGGAGCCGGGGTTAAAACGTACGCTCGGTAGCTTTCATCTATGGGGCATCGCCGTCGGGCTGGTGATCTCAGGCGAGTACTTCGGCTGGAGCTACGGTTGGGCGCAGGCCGGCACGCTGGGCTTTCTTATTACCGCGTTGGCGATCGCCGCCATGTATTGTGCTTTTATTTTCAGTTTTACTGAATTGACCACATCGATACCGCATGCCGGCGGGCCGTTCGCCTATGCCTACCGCGCCTTTGGTCCGACCGGCGGGTTTATCGCCGGGTTTGCGACGCTGATTGAATTTGTGTTTGCGCCGCCGGCGATTTCAATGGCTATCGGCGCCTATTTGAACGTGCAGTTTCCCTCGCTGGATCCTAAATGGATCGCCGTCAGCGCCTACCTGATTTTTATGGGGCTCAACATTCTTGGCGTCGGCATCGCCGCGACCTTTGAATTACTGGTGACGCTGCTGGCGATTTTTGAACTGTTGGTGTTTATGGGCGTGGTTGCCCCCGGTTTTGAATGGAGCAACTTTACCAGCCTGGGCTGGGCCGGTTCCGACGAATTCAATTCGGTGGCGGTCTCCGGTATTTTCGCCGCGATCCCGTTTGCCATCTGGTTCTTTCTGGCGATTGAAGGGGCGGCGATGGCGGCGGAGGAAGCGAAAGATCCTCGGCGCACCATTCCCCGCGCGTTTATTTGCGGCATCCTGACGCTAACCCTGTTAGCCATCGGCGTTATGCTGTTTGCCGGCGGCGTGGGCGACTGGCGTCAACTGTCGAATATCAACGACCCGCTGCCGCAGGCCATGAAGCTGATTGTCGGCCACAACAGCGGTTGGCTGCATATGCTGGTGTGGCTTGGCCTGTTTGGTCTGATTGCCTCGTTCCACGGCATCATCATGGGGTATTCCCGTCAGATATTCGCGCTGGCGCGCGCCGGCTATCTGCCTAAGCCGCTGGCGCGCATTCATACGCGCTTTCGAACCCCGCATCGGGCGATTCTGGCCGGCGGCGTCGTCGGCATCGCCGCCATTTTCTCTGATTCGCTGATAACGATCGGCGGGCAGCCGCTGACCGCCAACATTGTGACCATGTCGGTATTCGGCGCGATCGTGATGTATATCACGTCAATGGCCGCGCTCTTCAAACTGCGTCGCAGCGAACCTGCGCTGAATCGTCCGTTCCGCGCGCCCTGCTATCCGTTCGCGCCGGCTTTCGCGCTGGTGATGGCGGTAATCTGCCTGGCTGCTATGGTTTATTACAACACGCTATTGGCCACGATTTTCGCCGCCATGATGCTGATAGGCTATGGATGGTTCCGTCTGACCCGCGGCGCGCGTGATTCCGCCGAGTTCGATCCGCAATTGACGACATCCAGATAAGCGGCTGGCGCTCAGTGATTGCAGTGATATGGCGACAGGGCGCGCTACCTCAGAATGGGGGCGTTGCGCAGTCGATATCAATCAGCATGAATTTCTGAATAAGCGCGGTCCGTTATCCCGATAGCGGGCCGCGCCAATATGAACGAGGCGAAAGCATGTATCAGACGACGCTGAGTCATCGCAGTTATCGTTTTCATGATTTGCGCGAGCTGATGGCGAAGGCCTCGCCCGCGCGCTCCGGCGATATGCTGGCCGGCGTGGCGGCGGAAAGCGCGGAAGAGCGGATGGCCGCGCGCATGGCGCTGGCCGACCTGCCGCTGACCATTTTTTTGCAGCAAGCGCTAATTCCTTATGAGCAGGATGAGGTGACGCGGCTGATTATCGACAGCCATGACCGGCAGGCCTTTAGCCTTATCTCTCATCTGACGGTGGGCGATTTTCGCAACTGGCTGTTAAGCGAAAGTACGGACAGCGCGCTGCTGGCGCAGGCCGCACCGGGCATTACGCCGGAAATGGCGGCGGCCGTCAGTAAAATCATGCGCAATCAGGATCTGATCCTGGCGGCAAAAAAGTGCCGGGTAACCACCAAGTTTCGCAATACCATTGGCCTGCCTGGCCACATTAGCGTGCGGCTACAGCCTAATCACCCGACTGACGATCTGAAAGGCATTGCCGCCAGCATGCTGGATGGGTTGTTGTACGGCAGCGGCGATGCGGTGGTCGGCATCAATCCCGCCAGCGACAGCCTGCCGTTGCTGGAGAAGCTGAATTACATGCTGGATGATGTGATCGGCCGTTTCGAGATCCCGACCCAGTCCTGCGTGCTGACGCACGTGACCAACACCCTGCAATTAATGGAAAGAGGCGCGCCCGTCGATCTGGTGTTCCAGTCGATAGCGGGTACCGAGGCCACCAACGCCGGATTCGGTTTTAATCTGGCGACATTGGAAGAAGCGCATCAGGCGGCGTTAAGTCTGAAACGCGGTACGCTGGGCGATAACGTGATGTATTTTGAAACCGGGCAGGGCAGCAGCCTGTCCGCCAATGCGCATCATGGCGTCGACCAGCAAACCTGCGAAGCCCGCGCTTATGCGGTGGCCCGGCGTTTTTCTCCGCTGCTGGTGAATACGGTGGTGGGGTTTATCGGCCCTGAATATCTGTATGACGGTAAACAGATTATTCGCGCCGGTCTGGAAGATCATTTCTGCGGCAAACTCCTGGGCGTCCCGCTGGGGTGCGATGTGTGTTACACCAACCATGCCGAGGCCGATCAGGATGATATGGATACGCTGTTGACCCTGCTGGCCAATGCCGGATTGACTTTCCTGATGGGCGTCCCAGGCGCGGATGACATCATGCTCAACTACCAGAGCACCTCTTTCCATGATGCGCTGTATATCCGCGAGCTGCTGGGGCTGAAGCATGCGCCGGAATTCGGCGCGTGGCTGGAGAGGATGAAAATCATTGATACGCAGGGCCGGTTGCGCGACACCGGCAGCCAACATCCGCTATTACAGCATCAACCTTATCTGGAGGCGCGCGCATGAGCAAAGTAATCCATGCGAATCCCTGGGAAACATTGCGCGAGTATACCGCCGCCCGCATTGCATTGGGGCGCGCCGGCGCCAGCATGCCGACCAGCGAGCTATTGAAATTCGGTATGGCGCATGCTCAGGCCCGGGATGCCGTTCATCAGGCGTTTGATAGTGAAACGCTGGCCGGAGAGTTGGAGCAAGCGGGTCTGAAAACCCTCACGGCGCATAGCGCGGCGGAAAACCGGCAGCAATACCTCTGTCGGCCGGATTTAGGCCGACGTCTTTCCGCTTCCAGCCGGGCGTCGTTGCTGTCAATGGCCGGCAAACCCGCTGATTTACTGTTGGTGGTGGGCGATGGTTTATCTTCCAAAGCGGTGCATCGGCAGGCCGTGCCGTTGATTAAGGCGTTACTGCCGTATATTTCCCAACTCGGGCTGTCGTTGGCGCCTATCGTACTGGCGCACCAGTCCCGCGTCGCGCTGGGCGACGATATCGGCGAGTGTTTGCAGGCGAAAGCGGTGGCGATTCTGATTGGCGAGCGTCCCGGTCTTTCTTCGCCGGATAGCCTGAGCGTCTATATGACCTGGGAGCCGAATACCCGGCGGCTGGAGTCGGAGCGCAACTGTATTTCCAATATCCGTCCTGAAGGGCTGGACTACCCGCTGGCGGCGTTTAAGCTGGCCTGGCTGCTGGAGCAGAGTTTCCAGCGTCGGTTATCGGGCGTTCAACTTAAAGATGAAAGCGATAATCCCGCGCTTCACGGACGGATTGCGCCGCCATCCGCCTGGTTATCGTCACGCTAGGTCATTCCTGATTGCGAGGGGGACGATGGGGCGCTGCGCCGTGGATTTATCCGCAATAGGGAGTAAGAGCCGCCGCGCAACTTTGTTAAACTATACTCGTCATTTTTTTCAAGTTGCAGATGCGTTGGCGGCATGACTCCGCTTTCCGTGAGACTTGCTCCGTTGGGGGCGCCGCGCTCAAAACCGTTGACCGATTCGTCATTCGATCGCCGACCCCCGCATCTCGAAATCAATGGGGTATCTCCCGCATTGCAACTTCAGGTAAGAAGGGTATAAACGATGAAATTGATGTTTGCATCAGACATACATGGTTCGTTGAGCGCGACGGAGCGGGTATTGGATATTTTTGCGCACAGCGGCGCCGAGTGGCTGATTCTCCTGGGGGATTTTCTTAATCACGGCCCGCGGAATCCGCTGCCCGATCGTTATCAGCCGGGCGACGTCGCCGCACGGCTGAATGCTTATGCTTCACGTATTATTGCGGTGCGGGGAAACTGCGACAGCGAAGTCGATCAGATGTTGATTGATTTCCCGATAACGTCGCCCTGGCAACATGTGCTATTGCCGCAGAATCGTCTTTTCCTGACGCATGGACACCTCTATCATCCCGATAATTTGCCGCCGCTGAATGACGGCGATGTTTTGGTTTACGGTCATACGCATATTCCAGTGGCGGAAAAACGGGATAGCCTGTATTACTTTAATCCTGGTTCGACCAGCCTGCCAAAAGGCGGCTATCCCGCGAGTTACGGGATGCTGGCGCAGGGGACTTTACAGGTTCTTCCGCTGCTGGGCGGGGAGCCTATTGCGCAGGTGAGCATTAGGCATTAATTTAGCGAGCGGTAAAACCGATTATTCAAAACAGGCGCGCGTCGCAACGCGCCCATACTAAAGGGTTTCAGAGGATGGCGGAACAAAGTCAGTCAGCAGGCACCGAGTGGGTTGATATCGTCGATGAGAACAATGAGGTCATCGCCCAATCAAGTCGTCAGCAGATGCGTGCTCAGTGTCTGCGCCATCGGGCTACTTATATTGTTGTGCATGATGGTATGGGTAAAATTCTGGTTCAGCGCCGGACTGAAACCAAAGACTTCTACCCGGGATGGCTGGATGCGACGGCAGGCGGCGTGGTGCAAAGCGGGGAGAATATGCTTGAGTCGGCCCGCCGCGAAGCGGAGGAAGAACTGGGTATCGCGGATGTGCCGTTTGCCGAGCATGGCTTGTTTTATTACGAAGGGGATAACTGCCGGGTATGGGGCGGATTATTCAGCTGCGTGACCCACGGGCCGTTTGCGCTACAGGAATCGGAAATTGATGAAGTCAGCTGGCTGTCGCCGGAAGAGATTACGGCGCGCTGCGATGAGTTTACGCCTGATTCGCTCAAGGCGCTGTCGTTGTGGTTAACGCGTTACAACGACCAAAGTTATGGTAAACCGCTGGCGCGAGAAAGCAGCGTCGCCGGCGATGGGCAGAGCCGTAGCGAAGATCAGGATCCCGCCGATTTGGCAAAATGAGTTCGTTTTGATCACGTTTCCGGCGGCAGGATAAAGATAGCGTAAAAAAAACGCCAACCTTCAGGTTGGCGTTTGTGTATCGACCATCAGGCGGAAAAATTAAAGCTGGGTCGCCTGAATCGCCGTCAGTGCTACGGTATAAACGATATCGTCTACCAGCGCGCCGCGAGACAGATCGTTCACCGGTTTACGCATGCCTTGCAGCATTGGCCCGATGGAGATCAGATCGGCTGAACGCTGTACCGCTTTGTAGGTCGTGTTGCCGGTGTTCAAATCCGGGAAGATGAACACGGTGGCCTTACCCGCAACCGGCGAGTTCGGCGCCTTGGATTTCGCCACGTCGGCCATAATGGCGGCGTCATATTGCAGCGGGCCGTCAATAATCAGATCCGGACGTTTTTCCTGTGCCAGACGCGTAGCTTCACGCACTTTTTCTACATCGCTGCCGGCGCCGGAGTTACCGGTGGAGTAAGAGATCATGGCGACACGCGGGTCGATGCCGAAAGCGGTCGCGGAATCCGCGGATTGAATGGCGATTTCAGCCAGCTGTTCCGCCGTCGGATCCGGGTTGATGGCGCAGTCGCCATAAACCAGAACCTGTTCCGGCAGCAGCATGAAGAACACGGAGGAAACCAGCGAACTGCCCGGCGCGGTTTTGATCAATTGCAGCGGCGGACGAATAGTATTGGCGGTGGTGTGTACCGCGCCGGAAACCAGACCGTCTACTTCGCCCTGTTCCAGCATCAGCGTGCCGAGAACCACGTTGTCTTCCAGCTGTTCACGGGCAACGACTTCGGTCATGCCTTTGTTCTTACGCAACTCAACCAGACGTGGAACATAACGTTCGCGAACGGCTTCCGGATCGACAATCTCAATGCCTTTACCCAGTTCGACGCCCTGTGCGGCGGCGACACGCTGAATTTCTTCCGGGTTGCCCAGCAGTACGCAGTGGGCGATACCGCGTTCGGCGCAGATGGACGCCGCTTTCACGGTACGCGGTTCGTCGCCTTCCGGCAGTACGATGCGTTTGCCCGCTTTACGCGCCAGTTCGGTCAACTGATAACGGAATGCCGGCGGCGACAGGCGACGTGAACCTTCAGACTCGGCGCTCAGTGAATCAATCCACTCTGAATCGATATGACGGGCGACGTATTCCTGCACTTTTTCCACGCGCTGGTGGTCGTTCGCCGGCACTTCAAGGCTGAAGCTTTGCAGGCTGAGAGACGTCTGCCAGGTGTTGGTCTTGACCATAAAGACGGGCAGACCGGTCTGGAACGCGCGTTCGCACAGTTTGCTGATGCTGGGGTCCATTTCATAGCCGCCGGTCAGCAGAAGGGCGCCGATTTCCACGCCGTTCATGGCAGCCAGACAGGCGGCGACCAGTACGTCGGGACGGTCGGCGGAGGTAACCAGCAGTGAACCCGGACGGAAATGCTCCAGCATGTGAGGAATGCTGCGCGCGCAGAACGTCACGGTTTTGATGCGGCGCGTCTGAATATCGCCTTCGTTGATGATATCGGCGCTCAGGTGAGTGGCCATATCGACGGCGCGGGTGGCGATCAGATCAAAGTTCCATGGAATGGCGCCCAGAACCGGCAGCGGACTGTTGGCAAACAGCTGACGCGGATCGATGTTCGTCACGTTGGCTTTGTTGGAATCGTCAAAGATTTCAGACAGGTCGGGACGGGTACGGCCTAACTCATCCACCGGCGCGTTCAGTTTGTTGATGATGACGCCGGTGATGTTCTTATTCTTGCTGCCGCCGAAGCTGGAACGGGCCAGTTCGATGCGTTCTTTTAATTGATCCGGCGAGTCGTTGCCCAGCGCGATGACAAAAACGATTTCCGCATTCAGGGTTTTGGCGATTTCATAATTCAACGCATTGGCGAACTGATGTTTGCGGGTTGGAACCAAACCTTCGACCAGCACCACTTCCGCATCTTTCGTGTTTTCATGATAGCGGGCGATGATCTCTTCCATCAACACGTCCTGCTGGTTGGAGCTCAGCAGAAACTCAACGTGACTCATCTGTAGCGGTTCAGCGGCAGTGATGGTTGATGAATTGGCGCGAATAATGGTGGTCGTCTGGTCTGGCGATTGATCGCCGGTTCGTGGCTGTGCGATAGGTTTGAACACGCTCAGGCGCACGCCTTTTTGTTCCATGGAACGAATGACACCCAGGCTGACGCTAGTCAGACCGACGCTGGTGCCCGTAGGAATTAACATGATTGTTCGAGACACGGCTAAACCTCTTTACGGTTGCTCGTTGGTCAAAAACAACTCCGTCAGCCTAAGCTGACGGAGTCGGGATTCATTTTTTACGCAGTCAGACGGAGGGCGTCTTGTGCGATAACCAACTCTTCGTTGGTTGGAATAACCAGCGCCGGACGGCTGCCATCTTTGGCGATGTTGCCGCTATTGCCGAAGCGAGCGGCCAGGTTACGTTCGTGATCGACTTCAAAGCCCAGCAGGCCCAGTTTGTTCATCGTCAGTTCACGGACCATTGCGGCGTTTTCACCAATACCGCCGGTGAAGACAATCGCATCCAGACGGCCTTCCATCAGTGCGCTGTATGCGCCGATATACTTGGCCAGACGGTGGCAGAATACGTCCATTGCGCGTTTCGCGTCTTCTTTGGTCGTATAGTTTTCTTCAACGTAGCGGCAATCGCTGGTGACTTCCGTCAGACCCAGCAGACCGGATTCTTTCGTCAGCAGTTTGTTGATTTGCTCTACGCTCATGCCCAGCGAGTCATGCAGGTGGAAAACGATCGCCGGATCGATATCGCCGCTGCGCGTTCCCATCACCAGACCTTCCAGCGGGGTCAGACCCATGGAGGTATCAACGCATTTGCCGTTACGTACCGCAGTCACAGAACCGCCGTTACCCAGGTGGCAGGTAATTACGTTAAGATCTTCTACCGGTTTGTTCAGCGCTTCAGCCGCGCGTTGGGCCACATAGTAGTGGCTGGTGCCGTGCGCGCCATAGCGGCGGATATGATGGTCTTTATACAGTTTGTACGGCAGCGCATAAAGGTAGGATTCTTCCGGCATGGTCTGATGGAAGGCGGTATCAAATACAGCCACGTTTTTATCAGCCAGTTTAGGGAATGATTTCAACGCCTCGGCGATACCGATCAGGTGGGCCGGGTTATGCAGTGGTGCAAAAGGTACGGCATCTTTGATACCCTGCAAAACGCCATCGTTGATAACCGCGGACTGAGTGAATTTTTCGCCGCCGTGGACGATACGATGGCCAATGGCGACCAACTGAGCGGACAGATCCGGTTTCTGGGAAAGAATGGTATTAACGATGAAGTTCAGCGCCTCGCTGTGAGCAGCGCCAGCACCCAGTGCGGCTTCTTGTTTACCACCGTCGATTTTCCATTTGATACGGGCTTCAGGAAGATGGAAACACTCGGCCAGACCTGACAGGTATTCCTCCCCGTTAATCGCATCGATGATGGCAAACTTCAGGGATGAACTACCACAGTTAAGAACCAGTACTAACTTACTCGACATGGAAGTACCTACTTGTTATATATGGTTAAAAAAATGCCAAACGGAGGATAGCGTATCTTATCTCATGGTTGGCATTTATGATTAAAATCACACCCTGGTGTGATACACCTGATATGAAGGTGAAAAAAGCGCCAATTTCACCAAGTATGTTATACCGTATTTACAGTATAATAACAGGATACAAGCCTTATGCGGCCCACAGTCCAGGCGCAACGAATCATACCGCTGATGGCTGTATACAAAATGTGTTTCGCAGGAAAGGTATCTCTGCGCATAGCCATGCTGCATCTGTAAATAAGGCGGCTAAAAGGCCGATCTAGAATACCGATAGCGTACGGCAAACACAAAATATATTTTAACATTGTCAAAATGAGTTGTTGATTTGTGCGAAGTTTTTATTTTTTATCTGTAAAGTTGAGGTGCGCCCATGGCAACAAAGCCTAGCGGTCGAATGAGTTGGCTACAGTTACTCCAGCGTGGGCAGCATTACATGAAAACCTGGCCTGCGGATAAACGCCTTGCTCCGGTCTTCCCTGAGAACCGGGTGGCGCGCGCCACTCAGTTCGCCATCCGGTTTATGCCCCCGCTGGCGGTGTTTACCCTGACGTGGCAGATTGCCCTCGGCGGGCAGCTTGGACCGGCCATCGCCACCGCGCTCTTCGCCTGTAGCCTGCCGATGCAAGGGCTATGGTGGCTAGGACGCCGTTCGGTTACGCCGCTGCCGCCCACGTTATTACAGTGGTTTCATGATATCCGTCACAAGCTGATTGAATCCGGTCTGGCGCTGGCTCCGCTGGAAGACGCGCCGACTTATCAAACGCTGGCGGATGTGCTGAAACGTGCGTTTAAACAGCTCGATAAAACGTTTCTGGACGATCTGTGATCTTCATCAGACGGACGGCGGACGGAATGCTATTTTCTCTTTCCTGCTGTTTCAAATCAAAAAATCGGGTGCTGACGCTACCTCGATACGATGTAGTATGCGATGCTTTTTTCAAAATCCCCCAATCGATTTCAATATGCGGTCAGACGGCAAGCGAGCGACAAATTCGTCGGGAATGAATTTGTCCGGTCAAGGCGCCTGCAAATTGAAAGATTAAGTAAATCGTTGTAATTAACGGCATGCCGGAATGAGGTTCAGGAGAGCAAGATGGAAATGACAAATGCCCAAAGATTGATCCTTTCAAACCAATATAAAATGATGACGATGCTTGATCCGGAGAATGCTGAACGCTATCGCCGGCTGCAAACCATCATCGAACGCGGCTATGGTTTACAGATGCGGGAGCTGGACCGCGAGTTTGGTGATTTGAGCGAGGAAGTCTGCCGCACGATTATCAATATCATGGAAATGCACCATGCGTTGCAGGTGTCGTGGGGCAATCTGAAGGATAAACAGGGGATTGATGAGCGTCGTCTGGCCTTTTTGGGCTTTGATGCCGCCACGGAAGCCCGTTATCTTGGGTTTGTCCGCTTCATGGTGCATGTCGAAGGGCGTTACCCGCATTTCGATGCCGGAACGCATGGTTTTAACGCCCAGACTAAAATGTGGGATAAATATGGCAGAATGTTGGCTATCTGGCAGTCCTGCCCGCGCCAATATCACTTGAGTGCAGTCGAGATTGCACAAATTATTAATGCCTGAATGATTGCAAAGGGGCGTTCTGTGAAGTGTAAAGGTTTTCTGTTCGATTTGGATGGCACGTTGGTTGATTCATTGCCGGCCGTGGAGCGATCCTGGCGTTTCTGGGCGAAAGAGCATGGTATCGAACCCCAGGAGGTTTGCGATTTTATTCATGGCAAACAGGCGATAACTTCGCTGCGCCATTTTCTGAAAGGCGAGAGTGAGGAAACCATTCAGCGGGAATTCGACGAACTGGAAAAAATAGAAGCGACGGATACGCAGGGCGTTGTCGCCATGCCCGGCGCTAACGCGTTGCTGGCCCGGCTGGATGAGTTAGGTATTCCCTGGGCGATAGTCACTTCCGGTTCCGTGCCTATCGCCAGCGCTCGTCACCGGGCGGGCGAATTGCCGATGCCAAAAGTCTTTATTACCGCGGAGCAGGTGGCGCGGGGTAAACCGAATCCGGACGCCTATTTATTGGGCGCGCAGCGTCTGGGTTTGAAGCCGGAGGATTGCGTCGTCGTTGAAGATGCGCCGGCCGGGGTGTTATCCGGGCTGGCGGCCGGGTGCCAGGTTATCGCGGTCAGAGCGCCGGCGGATACGCCGAAGCTGGATCAGGTTGACCTGGTTTTGGATTCGCTGGAACAATTGCGGATAGAAGCCTCTCCCGATAGCGGCTGTATCGTTTTTAATCAAGCGTGATATCTGCCTAACTTATTGATAAAAGCGCGACTAAATATGATCAAACCTCGCGTCCGCGAGGTTTTTTTATGGCAGACTATCCCTGTCTGCCACCCTAGCGGGCCGCAGCGGGGCTGCGTTGAAAAATGCTCCTGCATTTTTTTATGGCAGACTATCCCTGTCTGCCACCCTAAGCGGGCCGCAGCAGCGCTACGCTAAAACATGCGTCTGTATTTGCTAAGACATAAGAACCTATCAATGACTCTCTTTCCGTCAGGGGAACCGTTTTGAATAGCGAACTTCTCTGGGTTTTATCCCTGTTGCTGATCGCCATTGTGTTGTTTACCACCAATAAATTGCGCATGGATGTTGTTGCACTGCTGGTCATTATTGCGTTTGTTCTGAGCGGAACATTGTCGTTATCCGAGGCATTGGTCGGTTTCAGCGATCCCAACGTTATTCTGATTGCCGCCCTGTTTATTATTGGTGAAGGTCTGGTTCGGACCGGCGTGGCCTATCAGGTCGGCGACTGGCTGGTGCGGGCGGCCGGCAAAAGCGAATTAAAAATGCTGGTGCTGCTGATGGTCACCGTCGCGCTGCTGGGGGCATTCATGAGTTCGACCGGCGTGGTCGCGATCTTTATTCCGGTCGTGCTTAGCGTTTCGGCCCGCATGAAGACATCCGCGGCGCGATTATTGATGCCGCTGAGTTTTGCCGGGCTAATCAGCGGGATGATGACGCTGGTGGCCACGCCGCCCAATATGGTGGTGAGCAGCGAACTGATGCGGGAAGGCATTGAAGGATTCGGTTTTTTTAGTATGACGCCCATTGGCGTTGTCGTATTGCTGGTCGGCGTCGCTTATATGATGGTGGCTCGCTACTGGCTTGGCGGCGCGACGGCGGAAGCGGCAAAAGATACCTGGAAAAGAAAAACATTCCGCGACCTGATTCGGGACTACAAACTAACGGGTCGGGCGCGACGTTTGGCGATTCGCCCCGGCTCTCCCTTTATTGGCCATCGGCTTGACGATCTGCGGTTGCGTCAGCGGTATGGCGCGAATATCGTCGGGATCGAACGCTGGCGTAAATTTCGGCGCGTCATGGTCAGCGTGGCGGGAAATACGGAACTGCGCCTGAATGATGTTCTGCTGATCGATATGTCGACCTCCGAAGTCGATTTACGTGAATTTTGCACATCCCAACGTCTGGAGCCGATGGTACTGCGCGGCGAGTATTTTTCCGAGCAGGCGCGTGACGTAGGGATGGCGGAAGTCTCTTTGATTCCAGACTCCGAACTGTTAGGGAAAACCCTTTATGACGTGGGCTTTCGCAGCCGCTATGGTCTGACCGTGGTGGGGATCCGCCGTAATGGCGAAGCGATGGAGGGGATTCTGGCCGACGAGCCCCTTCAGTTGGGCGACATTCTGCTGGTGATCGGCGACTGGCGGATGATCCGGCAATTGCATATGCAGAAAAACGACTTTCTGTTGCTGAATCTGCCTGCCGAGGTGGATGACGTGGCGCCGGCCATCAGTCAGGCGCCTCATGCGCTGTTCTGTCTGGCGTTGATGGTCGCGATGATGCTGACGGATGAAATCCCTAATGCGATTGCGGCGCTGATCGCTTGCTTATTAATGGGCAAGTTCCGCTGCATTGATATGGAAAGCGCCTACCGGTCGATTCACTGGCCCAGTATCATCCTGATTGTAGGAATGATGCCATTCGCGCTGGCGTTACAGAAAACAGGCGGCGTCACGCTGATTGTTGATGGGCTGATGGATATCGCCGGTGGCTCCGGGCCGCATGTGATGTTGGTGTGCCTGTTTATCCTGTGCGCCGTCATCGGCTTGTTTATCTCCAATACCGCGACGGCGGTGCTGATGGCGCCCATTGCCGTCGCCGCGGCGAATCAGATGGGGGTATCGCCTTATCCCTTTGCGATGATCATCGCGGTGGCGGCTTCCGCGGCCTTTATGACGCCCGTTTCATCACCGGTCAATACGCTGGTGCTGGCGCCGGGAGGGTATAAGTTTGGCGACTTTTTGCGGATCGGCGTGCCGTTCACCATACTGGTTATGGTCATCAGCGTGATGATGGTGCCGTGGATTTATCCGTTCTGATCCGGCGCTAGCGCGTCATTACAGCGGCGAGTCCTGGCTGATTTCGTCCAGGGATAAGCTAAAGCTTGGGATGAATACGGTCATAAAGTAGTCCATCTCCGGGCTTTGGCGCTGCTGTAATGTTTTTTCCAACCGGGCTTTCGCCAGCGTAAATTCCGTATTGCCCGCCGACAACTCCTCCAGGCATTTCAAATAGGCGCACAGCGCATCGGCCTGTTTGACGATCGCCCGTTCTTCTTCACTCATATGCTGTTCATCCAGCAACGATTGATAGTCCTGCTGCAACTCCGGCGGCAGCATATCGATCAATTTCTGTCGGGCAATCGATTCGATCTTTTTATACTCGTGAGCGATTTGCGCGTTGTAATACTTGATCGGCGTTGGCATATCTCCCGTCAGCACCTCGCTGGCATCGTGATACATCGCCAGCAGGGCGATACGTTCGGCATTGACGCTGCCATTGAACTTACGGTTTTTAATCACCGCCAGCGCATGGGCGACGAAAGCGACCTGTAGACTGTGCTCTGATACATTCTCCGTTCGCACGTTACGCATCAGCGGCCAACGGTTGATGAGTTTCAGACGGGATAAATGGGCAAAAAAGTGACTCTGATTCATGGCAATCTCTCAGACAACAGCACGATGGGAATCTATTGTGGTCACTGGATGGGGATTATGCAAACCATCCGGCAACCTCGCGGCGCCGGGCGTGATAACCGCGACCCGGCGTCGGGAGGGGGACCGCGTTATTGGCGGTAGTGTTGCAGGAAACGCCCCAGTTTGTGTACCGCCATATCCAGTTCGTCAACGCGGGGCAGGGTGACGATGCGAACATGATCCGGATAGGGCCAGTTAAATGCCGTTCCCTGAACCAGCAAGACTTTTTCCTGCAAAAGCAGATCCAGCACCAGTTTCTGGTCGTCGTGAATATTAAAGTGCTTGGCATCAATGCGCGGGAACATGTAAAGCGCGCCCTGCGGTTTTACACAGGATACGCCGGGGATCTGGTTGATCAACTCCCAGGCTCGGTTGCGCTGTTCATATAAGCGTCCGCCCGGTTGGATGAATTCGCTGATGCTTTGATAGCCGCCGATGGCCGTCTGAATGGCATGCTGCATCGGCACGTTAGCGCATAAACGCATGGATGCCAGCATTTCCAAGCCTTCAATATAGCCTTTAGCGTGCTTTTTCGGCCCGTTCAACACCATCCAGCCCTGACGAAAACCGGCGACGCGATAGGTTTTTGATAATCCGTTAAACGTTACGGTCAGCAAATCCGGCGCCAGGGCGGCGATGGAGTGGTGCTGCGCGTCGTCATACAGGATTTTGTCGTAGATCTCATCGGCGAAAATAATCAGGTTATGCTCGCGGGCGATAGCCACGATCTCCAGCAGCAGCGCTTTGCTATACACCGCCCCAGTGGGATTATTGGGGTTGATAATCACAATGCCGCGAGTACGGGGCGTAATTTTTTTACGAATGTCATCCAGATCGGGAAACCAGTCTGATGTTTCGTCACAGAGATAATGTACGGCATTGCCATTAGAAAGCGATACGGCGGCGGTCCATAGCGGATAGTCCGGCGCCGGAACCAGCATTTCGTCGCCTGTATTCAGCAAAGCCTGCATAGATTGCACAATCAGCTCAGAGACCCCGTTGCCGATGTACACATCTTCGACCGTCATATCACGCATCTCTCTGGCCTGATAGTGCTGGACGATGGCTTTACGCGCGGAATACAGGCCCTTGGAGTCGCAGTAGCCCTGTGCCGTCGGTAAATTGCGGATCACATCGACCAGAATTTCGTCGGGCGCGTCAAAACCAAAGGGCGCAGGATTGCCAATATTCAGCTTAAGTACTTTATTACCTTCTTCTTCAAGACGTTTGGCTTCCTTCAGAACTGGGCCGCGGATGTCATAACAAACGTTCTCCAGCTTCTTGGATTTTTCAATCGGGGACATAAATATCACGAACCTTTTGCGGGAAAAGCGCATTCCTGTGTGGAATAGCATAACCTGCTCAATGTACTCCTCCTGTAGTACCTTTTGAAGAATGATTATCGCTTTCTCTGCAAATTATTCCGCTTATGCACTATATGGTTGTGTACTAATCCGATGGTGCGATACTGTAGACGGCGGGTTCGCTTTTATGTCGGTCGGAACATTTTTCATTATGAAAATACATGCGGTTATTTAAAGATTGGTAGCATTTATTTTACAGAATGAAAAAAGAAAGACGACGTTATCTGATTAAGAATTCAAGGAGGTAAGGCATTTAAAACAATGACAACTCATCAATTGAAAAGGCGATTGTGGTAACGAAATATAAGTATTTTTTTGCCCTTATGGTGCGTCTGCGATAGTGTCTTTAAAATGTATGGGTTGTTACCATTACATGTAATAAAACACCAGGATTGTTTTTGTTAAAAATTAAAATAGATAAGTGATGAATCGTATGACCAACGCAAATCGACCAGTAATAAATCTCGATCTTGATCTATTAAGAACGTTTGTCGCTGTTGCAGATTTGAACACTTTTGCAGCCGCTGCTGTTGCTGTACGTCGGACGCAATCGGCCGTCAGTCAGCAGATGCAACGTTTAGAGCAACTCATCGGAAAGGAGCTTTTCGCCCGTCATGGGCGCAATAAGCTTTTGACCGAACACGGTATTCAGTTTCTTGGCTATGCGAGAAAAATATTACAGTTCAATGACGAGGCCTGTACCTCATTAATGTTCAGTGATATTCAGGGCGCACTGACCATCGGCGCTTCCGATGATACTGCTGATACCATTCTTCCTTATATTTTACACCGGGTAACATCTATCTTCCCTAAATTATCAATCGACGTGAGCGTGAAGCGCAGCGCGGAAATGTTGGATATGCTACATCAGGGGAAAATTGATCTGGTGATTACCACAATGCACAGTATGGAATTTCCCCACGTCTTATTACGGACATCTCCGACGCTGTGGTATTGCGCCGCTGATTATCAATTCAGACCGGAAGAACCCGTTTCGCTAGTTGTTTTGGATGACCCCAGTCCTTTTCGGACATTGGCGCTGGAGTATCTGAATGCAATGGGGATCCCATGGAGAATCGCCTATGTCGCATCCACGCTGTCGGCGGTTCGCGCCGCCGTTAAAGCAGGTTTGGGCGTGACCGTACGTTCGGTTGAGATGATGAGTCCGGGATTAAGGGTGCTGGGCGAAGAGGATGGGTTACCCAGACTGCCGGAAACCCGCTACTTCCTGTGCAAAAATCCGCATCATGAAAATGAGTTGGCAACGGCGATTTTTAACGTGATCGGCTCAGGCAATAAATCTTATGTGCCGGTAATGGACGCCTCGTTAAAGGACGTGATGTAATTGTATAACAGGTCAGACATTGTTCGGGTCAAAAGGACGTGTCCCGAATAATGGCGGTCAGCTCGCTGATAACGTGGTTGTCGGCACAGGATATTTACCCATATTGCACTTTCTTTCCTTTATCTGCCTACGCGGTAGAAAATTTTAAAATCCCCTGATTTTTTATGAAACGCGGGTTCTTTTTTTTTAACGCATGCCTCAATAATTTTCCATTGGCTCAAAAATTGTTCTCATCAGTTTTTTTACTAACTAAATTAGCAAAAATGTGCCGCGGATCAAAAAATGCCCTTAATAACACTATGGGTGAACAAGCAATCCTTTCGAAAATGGTATAGTGGCTTGGTAAACCTGAGCTGGCCGTGATCGTGCTTTGTTAACAAATAATAATCACTGACTCGATTAAGCGGAAAACAGGAATGTGAGTGTTAACAAAACTGTGTGCATGTAAACTGATATACTGTTACCTTTAGTAAGGTTGAAAAAAGGTTACAGAATTAGGGGCTCGACCATCTAATGCCCGTTGACCTGACACGTTTCCGTGCGTTTTGTGTGGTCTTTTATCCTTCCTTTTAATCGATGTGGTGCTTAGCTGCCGAAAAAGAGCAGATGTTACTAACCACTTTTGATGAGTAAGCAACGAGTATGTCAACAACTACAGAAATCCTCGCCCATCATTGGGCATTTGCGTTATTCGTTATTATTGCCGTTGGCCTGTGTATCTTCATGCTGACCGGTGGTTTTTTGCTTGGCGGCAGGGCAAAAGCCAGAGCCAAAAACGTACCTTATGAATCAGGAATCGATGCGGTAGGTTCAGCGCGTATGCGGCTGTCCGCCAAATTTTATCTGGTCGCCATGTTTTTCGTCATTTTCGATGTTGAAGCCTTATATCTCTACGCCTGGTCCGTCTCTATCAGAGAGAGCGGCTGGATTGGCTTTATCGAAGCAGCCATATTCATTTTCGTGTTGCTGGCTGGTTTGATCTATCTGGTTCGAATCGGCGCTCTGGATTGGATCCCCGCGCGTTCCAAGAGACAGGTCGTTAAATCAGACATCGTAAACATTACCAACAATCATCAGCAGTAACAGCGAGGCATTTAAGATGGACTATACGCTCACCCGCATAGAGCCGGACGGTGAGAATGACCGTTATCCCCTGCAACGCCAGGAGATCGTTTCCGACCCTCTGGAGCAGCATGTTCACCGCAGCGTTTATATGGGCAAGCTGGAGCATGCGCTTCACGATACCGTGAACTGGGGTCGTAAAAACTCGCTTTGGCCATATAACTTCGGCCTTTCCTGTTGTTACGTGGAAATGACGACCTCGTTTACTGCGGTACACGACGTTGCTCGTTTCGGGTCCGAAGTTATTCGCGCCTCGCCTCGTCAGGCGGACTTCATGGTTGTTGCCGGTACGGTGTTTACCAAAATGGCGCCGGTCATTCAGCGTCTGTATGAACAAATGCTTGAGCCGAAGTGGGTGATCTCCATGGGGGCTTGCGCGAACTCCGGCGGGATGTACGACATTTACTCCGTTGTGCAGGGCGTTGATAAATTCCTCCCGGTTGACGTCTATATTCCTGGCTGTCCGCCCCGACCTGAAGCCTATATGCAAGCGCTGTTGCTATTACAGGAATCCATCGGTAAAGAGCGTCGCCCGCTGTCATGGACGGTGGGAGAGCAGGGCGTTTATCGCGCCAATATGCAGTCTGAACGGGAACGTAAGCGCGGTGAGCGTATCGCGGTGACCAACTTGCGTTCGCCCGATGAGATTTGACCTGCGAATGATGAATATGGCGGTCGCGTAATATCACGATAATAGGTGCGGCCTTATTCAGATAGAAATAGCACATTTAATGTGGTGACATATTTATGACAGATTTAACGACGCACGATCTCGCTATGCCTGCCTGGCAAACTCGCGATCATCTTGATGATCCGGTGGTTGGCGAACTGTGTAACCGTTTTGGGCCCGACTCTTTTACTGTGCAGGCCACGCGTACCGGGGTTCCCGTCGTGTGGGTCAAGCGCGAGCAATTACTGGAAGTGGTGTCTTTCCTGAAAAAACAGCCGAAGCCTTATGTGATGCTGTTTGATTTGCACGGCATGGACGAACGTTTGCGCACCCATCGCGAAGGCTTGCCGGCCGCTGATTTTTCCGTTTTTTACCATCTGATTTCCATCGAGCGCAATCGCGACATCATGCTGAAAGTCGCGCTGGCCGAAAACGACATGCATCTGCCGACCATGACCAACTTGTTCCCCAATGCCAACTGGTATGAGCGGGAAACCTGGGAAATGTTCGGCATGACCTTTGACGGCCACCCGCATTTGACGCGCATCATGATGCCGCTGACCTGGGAAGGCCATCCGTTACGCAAAGACTATCCGGCGCGCGCCACCGAATTCGATCCCTTTGTGCTGACCAAGCAGAAAGAAGATCTGGAAATGGAGTCGCTGACGTTTAAGCCTGAAGACTGGGGCATGAAGCGCGGCACCGAAAACGAGGACTTCATGTTTCTTAACATGGGGCCGAACCACCCGTCGTCGCACGGCGCTTTCCGTCTGATCCTGCAATTGGACGGTGAAGAAATACTCGACTGCGTGCCGGATGTGGGCTACCACCACCGCGGCGCGGAAAAAATGGGGGAGCGTCAGTCCTGGCATAGCTATATTCCTTATACCGACCGCGTCGAGTATCTGGGCGGCTGCGTTAATGAGATGCCTTATGTACTGGCCGTTGAGAAACTGGCGGGTATCGAGGTGCCGGATCGCGTCAAGACGATCCGCGTCATGCTGTCGGAACTGTTCCGTATTAATAGCCACCTGCTGTATATCGGGACGTACATCCAGGACGTCGGCGCGATGACGCCGATCTTCTTCCTGTTCACCGATCGTCAGAAAATTTACGATCTGATCGAAGCCATCACCGGGTTCCGTATGCACCCGGCCTGGTTCCGTATCGGCGGCGTGGCGCATGATTTGCCGCGCGGCTGGGAGCGTCTGCTGCGCGAATTCCTCGACTGGATGCCGTCTCGTCTGGACACTTATGTCAAAGCCGCTTTGGAGAACAGCATCCTGAAAGGTCGTACTCAGGGCGTTGCCGGCTACAATGCGAAAGAGGCGCTGGAGTGGGGAGTCACAGGGGCCGGTTTGCGGGCAACCGGCGTCAATTTCGACGTGCGCAAACAGCGTCCGTATTCCGGTTATGAAAACTTTGACTTTGAAGTGCCGCTCGGCGACGGCATCAGCGATTGTTACAGCCGCGTGATGTTGAAAGTTGAAGAACTGCGTCAGAGCCTGCGTATTCTGGAACAGTGTCTGAAGAATATGCCGGCCGGCCCGTTCAAAGCCGATCATCCGCTGACCACGCCGCCGCCGAAAGAACGCACCTTGCAGCACATTGATACCCTGATTAACCACTTCCTCCAGGTTTCCTGGGGACCGGTAATGCCCGCCAACGAATCATTCCAGATGATTGAGGCAACCAAGGGTATCAACAGTTATTACCTGACCAGTGATGGTGGCACGATGAGCTACCGTACACGTATTCGCACGCCGAGTTACGCACACTTACAGCAGATTCCGTCCGTCATCCGCGGATGTCTGGTCTCCGACCTGATCGTGTACCTCGGCAGTATCGATTTTGTCATGTCTGATGTGGACCGCTAATTATGCACGATCATAACAACACTACTCCCGATCATATCGACGCCCAGGGGCAACCCGCCGCCGATTCACTGACGAAAGAAAATGTTTTTGTGCTGAGCGACGCAGAGCGTGACGCGATTGAGCAGGAAAAACACCATTATGAAGATGCCCGCGCCGCGTCGATCGAAGCGCTGAAAATCGTGCAGAAACAGCGTGGCTGGGTGCCGGATGGCGCCATCAAGGCGATTGCCGATGTGCTGGGAATCGCGGACAGCGATGTGGAAGGCGTGGCCACGTTTTATAGCCAGATCTTCCGCCAGCCGGTGGGACGCCACATCGTGCGCTATTGCGACAGCGTCGTTTGCCATATCAACGGGTATGAAGGCGTCAAGGCGGCTTTGGAACGCAAACTCAGTATTAAGCCGGGTCAGACTACGTTTGACGGCCGTTTTACCCTGCTGCCGACCTGCTGTTTGGGAAACTGTGATAAAGGTCCGTCAATGATGATTGACGACGACATTCACAGTCACGTAAAGCCTGATGATATCGAATCGTTATTGGAGCAGTATCAATGAGTAAAAACATTGTTCTGACTGCTGAACAGCATCCTCTGACCTGGCGTTTACGTGCAGATAAACAGCCGGTGTGGCTGGATGAGTATCGCAGCAAAAACGGCTATGCCGGCGCGCAGAAAGCCCTGAGCGGCATGGCGCAGGATGAGGTGGTTTCCCTGGTTAAAGACGCGGGTCTGAAAGGACGCGGCGGCGCCGGCTTTTCGACCGGGCTTAAGTGGAGCCTGATGCCGAAAGACGAAAGCATGAATATCCGTTATCTGCTGTGTAACGCGGATGAAATGGAGCCGGGAACCTATAAAGACCGCCTGTTGATGGAACAACTTCCCCACCTGCTGGTGGAAGGCATGCTGATCAGCGCGTTTGCCCTGAAAGCCTACCGCGGCTACATCTTTCTGCGCGGCGAATATGTTGAAGCGGCGGTGAATTTACGCCGCGCCATTGAGGAGGCCAAACAGGCCGGTCTTCTGGGTAAAAACATTCTGGGCAGCGGGTTTGATTTCGAACTGTTTGTCCATACCGGCGCCGGTCGTTACATCTGCGGCGAAGAAACCGCGCTGATTAACTCGCTGGAAGGTCGTCGCGCCAACCCGCGCTCGAAACCGCCGTTTCCGGCATCCGCCGGAGCATGGGGTAAACCGACCTGTGTTAATAACGTGGAAACGTTGTGCAACGTTCCGGCCATTATCGAGCACGGCGCCGAGTGGTATCAGGGGTTGTCCGCCGGCAAAAGCAAGGATGCCGGCACCAAACTGATGGGATTTTCCGGACGCGTTAAAAATCCGGGTCTGTGGGAATTGCCGTTTGGCACCACCGCGCGCGAGATTCTTGAGGATTACGCCGGCGGCATGCGGGACGGGCTGACATTGAAAGCCTGGCAGCCCGGCGGCGCCGGTACCGATTTCCTGACCGGCGATCATCTCGATTTGCCGATGGACTTTGAGAACATCGGCAAAGCGGGAAGCCGTTTGGGTACCGCGCTGGCGATGGCGGTCGACAACGAAATCAATATGGTTTCCTTAACCCGCAATCTGGAAGAGTTTTTTGCCCGTGAATCCTGCGGCTGGTGTACGCCGTGCCGCGATGGTTTGCCCTGGAGCGTAAAACTGTTGCGGGCATTGGAACGTGGAGAAGGGCAGCCCGGAGATATCGAAACGCTGGAGCAGCTTTGCCGTTTCCTGGGCCCAGGCAAAACCTTTTGCGCTCACGCGCCGGGCGCCGTGGAACCCTTGCAAAGCGCCATCAAATATTTCCGAAATGAGTTCGAAGCGGGTATTTCTTCACAATATCTGGGTAACACCAAAGCGATTGGCGGTATTCAACCTAACTTGTTGAAAGAGCGCTGGTAACCAATCGTCTGATGAGCTTGAGATGCAGTAAATGTATCCGCCGGGCGACACCAACAAGTCGCCCTCATAAACAGAATTTTTGATTAGCGCCTGTGGTAACTCAGGCCATTATGGAAGCATGCTGACTATGGCTACTATTCATGTAGACGGCAAAGAGTATGAAGTGAATGGAGCGGACAACCTGCTTGAGGCTTGTCTGTCCCTGGGACTTGATATTCCTTACTTTTGCTGGCACCCCGCGCTGGGAAGCGTTGGATCTTGCCGCCTTTGCGCGGTAAAGCAATACCAGAACGAGGAGGATACCCGCGGTCGACTGGTGATGTCTTGTATGACGCCGGCTACCGAGGGTACGTTCATCGCGATTGAAGACGAAGAAGCGAAGCTATTCCGTAAAACGATAGTCGAGTTTCTGATGACCAATCACCCGCATGACTGTCCGGTGTGCGAGGAGGGCGGGAACTGTCATCTGCAAGATATGACGGTGATGACGGGACAGAATTTCCGTCGCTACCGTTTTACCAAACGCACTCACCGTAATCAGGATTTGGGTCCTTTCATCTCGCATGAGATGAACCGCTGTATCGCCTGTTACCGTTGTGTCCGTTACTACAAAGATTATGCCGATGGCACCGACCTTGGCGTTTACGGCGCGCACGATAACGTCTACTTCGGGCGTCCGCAGGACGGCACGCTGGAAAGCGAATTTTCCGGCAACCTGGTTGAGGTGTGTCCGACCGGCGTTTTCACCGACAAAACGCACTCCGAACGTTACAACCGTAAATGGGATATGCAGTTTGCGCCGAGCGTCTGCCAACAGTGCAGCGTTGGCTGCAATACCAGCCCCGGCGAACGTTATGGCGAATTGCGTCGTATTGAAAACCGTTTCAACGGCAGCATAAACCATTATTTCTTATGCGATCGCGGTCGTTTTGGCTACGGCTACGTCAATCTGCAAGATCGTCCGAAACATCCGCTGCAACGTCGCGGCGACGACTGGGTTGAGCTGACCGGCGAACAGGCGGTGGAAGGCGCGGCCGACGCGTTGCGTCAGGCGAAGAAAACCATCGGCATCGGCTCGCCGCGCGCCAGCATTGAAAGCAACTTCGCTTTGCGTGAACTGGTCGGGGCGGAAAACTTTTATACCGGTATCGCCCACGACGAACAACAACGGCTGCAACTGATTCTGCAAGTTTTGCAGAACGGCGGCGTGCGTACGCCGGCGCTGCGCGAGATCGAAAGTTATGACGCCGTTCTGGTGCTGGGCGAAGATCTGACTCAGACCGGCGCGCGCATTGCATTGGCGGTTCGTCAGGCGGTAAAAGGCAAAGCGCGTGAAATGGCGGCGGCGCAGAAAGTGGCCGACTGGCAGATTGCGGCCATCCTGAATATTGGTCAGCATGCCAAACATCCGCTGTTTATCACCAACGTGGACAGTACCCGACTGGACGATATCGCCGCCTGGAACTATCGGGCGCCGGTCGCCGATCAGGCCCGGTTGGGTTTCGCCATTGCCCATGCGCTGGATGACAGCGCGCCGGCGGTGACGGATCTGGCCGACGGACTCGATCAGAAAGTGGACATCATTGTTCAGGCGCTGACCGGGGCGAAAAAACCGCTGATTATTTCCGGCACCAACGCGGGCAGCGAAGAACTTATCGCGGCGGCGGCCAATGTGGCGCAGGCGCTCAAGTCTCGCGGCGCCGACGTCGGCATCACGTTTGTCGCCTCCGCGGCCAACAGCATCGGCCTGTCGATGATCGGGGGCGGCTCGCTGGATGACGCGCTGGCGCAACTGGAAAACGGCGAAGCCGACAGCGTGGTGGTCATGGAGAACGATCTCTATCGTCACGCGCCTGCCGCGCGCATTGACGCGGCGCTGGAAAAAGCCGGCAACGTGATCGTGCTGGATCATCAGCGCACCCGCATCATGGATAAAGCCGGCTTTGTTCTGTCAGCGGCAAGTTTTGCCGAAAGCGACGGTACGCTAATCAACCAGGAAGGCCGCGCGCAGCGATTTTTCCAGGTCTACGATCCCGCTTACTACGACAACAGCGTGGTGATGCTGGAAAGCTGGCGTTGGCTGCACTCGCTGAGCTCCACCTACCACAACCGCAAAATCGACTGGACTCAGCTTGATCATGTCATTGATGCCTGTATTGATGCCATGCCGCAATTGTCGGCGATTAAACAGGCCGCGCCTGACGCATCGTTCAGAATTAGCGGGCAGAAACTGGCGCGTTCGCCGAACCGTTCAAGCGGACGCACCGCCATGCGCGCCAACATCAGCGTGCATGAGCCGCGTCAGCCGCAGGATAAAGACACCATGTTCGCCTTCTCAATGGAAGGGAACAACAGTCCGCAGGCCGATCGTCAGCAGATTCCCTTCGCCTGGGCGCCGGGTTGGAACTCGCCGCAAGCCTGGAACAAGTTTCAGGATGAAGTCGGCGGTCATATTCGCCACGGCGATCCGGGAGTCCGCCTGATCGAAGCGGGAGACAGTACGTTGGGATATTTCGATAACATCCCGGCGGCGTTTGTCGCTCAATCAGGAAGCTGGCGCGTTGCGCCGTATTATCATCTGTTCGGCAGCGATGAGATGTCGCAGCGCTCCGCCGTGATTCAAAGCCGTATGCCTGAAGCTTACGTTATGGTTAATCCGGCTGATGCGGCGGCCCTGGGGGTGAATCCCGGTACGCTGGTCGAATTGAGCTGCGAAGGCCAGACATTACGCTTGCCGCTGCGGTTAAGCGACGGCTTGAGTCAGGGACAGGTCGGTTTACCGCTGGGACTGCCGGGCATCGCGCCGGTGCTGGCGGGCGCGACCGTTGACAATCTGCGGGAGGCTGCACAATGAGTTGGTTAACACCGGAGCTCCTGGAAGTACTGATTGCCGTTGGCAAAGCGATCGTCATTCTGCTGGTCGTGGTGACCTGCGGGGCATTCATGAGTATGGGCGAACGTAAGCTGCTGGGTCTGTTCCAGGGGCGTTACGGACCGAACCGGGTCGGTTGGGGCGGTTCGTTACAGTTAGTCGCCGATATGATCAAAATGTTCTTCAAAGAAGACTGGGTGCCAAGATTTACCGACAAGGTGATCTTCACGCTGGCGCCGATGATCGCCTTTACCTCTTTATTGCTGTCCTTTGCCATTGTGCCGGTCAGCCCGACCTGGGGCGTGTCGGATCTGAATATCGGGATACTCTTCTTCCTGATGATGGCGGGTCTGGCGGTTTACGCCGTGCTGTTTGCCGGCTGGTCGAGCAACAACAAATACTCATTGCTGGGCGCGGTGCGCGCTTCCGCCCAGACGTTGAGCTATGAAGTGTTTCTTGGTCTGTCGCTGATGGGCGTGGTCGCTCAGGCCGGTTCTTTCAATATGAGCGATATTGTCGAATCGCAGGCGCATTTATGGAACATCGTTCCGCAGTTCTTCGGCTTTGTTACTTTCGCCATCGCCGGGGTAGCGGTGTGTCACCGACATCCGTTTGACCAGCCGGAAGCGGAACAGGAACTGGCGGATGGCTATCACATCGAATATTCCGGCATGAAATTCGGTTTATTCTTCGTCGGCGAATATATCGGTATCGTCACGGTTTCCGCTCTGATCGTTACCCTGTTCTTCGGGGGCTGGCATGGTCCGTTCCTGCCGCCGTTTGTCTGGTTTGCGCTGAAAACGGCCTTCTTCATGATGATGTTTATTCTGATTCGCGCCGCCTTGCCCCGTCCGCGTTATGACCAGGTGATGGCTTTCGGTTGGAAAGTTTGTCTGCCGATAACCTTACTGAACCTGCTGGCGACGGCCGCGGTCATTTTGTACAACGCTCAATAAGGGGTGAGTGAACCATGACATTAAAAGACTTAGTGATTGGTTTCGGCACCCAGGTACGCAGTATCTGTATGGTGGGCTCGAACGCTTTTAAAAAGCGCGAAACCAGAATGTATCCCGAAGAACCCGTGAATCCGCCGCCGCGCTATCGCGGCCGTATCGTGCTGACGCGCGATCCGGACGGCGCGGAGCGTTGCGTGGCCTGTAACCTGTGTGCCGTGGCCTGTCCGGTCGGCTGCATCTCCTTGCAGAAAGCGGAAACCAAAGATGGTCGTTGGTATCCCGAGTTTTTCCGTATCAACTTTTCGCGCTGCATTTTCTGCGGCTTTTGTGAAGAGGCTTGTCCTACCACCGCCATTCAGTTAACGCCGGATTTTGAGATGGGGGATTACAAACGGCAGGATCTGGTGTACGAAAAAGAAGATCTGCTGATATCGGGGCCGGGTAAATATCCGGAATATAACTTCTACCGGATGGCCGGCATGGCTATCGATGGGAAAGATAAAGGCGAAGCTGAAAACGAAGCTAAACCCATTGATGTTAAAGGCCTATTGCCCTAAGGAGCTAGCATGGAATTCGCTTTTTATATTGCGGGCCTGATTGCAGTAGTGGCGACGTTGCGCGTCATCACTCATACCAATCCCGTGCATGCGTTGTTATATCTGATTGTTTCTCTCATCGCCATCGCCTGCGTGTTTTTCTCGCTGGGGGCTTACTTCGCCGGCGCGCTGGAGATCATCGTTTACGCGGGCGCCATTATGGTGCTGTTCGTGTTTGTGGTGATGATGCTCAACTTGGGAAACTCCGTGGTCGAGCAGGAACGCGCATGGCTTAAACCTACCGTCTGGATAGGGCCATCATTGCTGTCGCTGGTCTTGCTGATAGTGATAGTGAAGGGCATTTTAAGTCTGGACGACCAGGGCATTACCGGCGACATGGTGGATGCCAAGTCGGTGGGCATCGCGCTGTTCGGTCCTTATGTTCTCGCCGTTGAACTGGCCTCGATGCTGCTGTTGGCCGGGCTGGTGGTCGCTTTCCACGTCGGTCGTGAAGACAAACGCGGAGAGGTTATCGCCAAAGAAACCGCGCACCAGAATGTTGAGAATAAAATAACAGGGGAACGCGCATGATTCCGTTACAACATGGTTTGATTTTGGCAGCCATCCTGTTTGTTTTGGGGCTGACTGGGTTGGTTATCCGTCGTAACTTGCTGTTTATGCTGATAAGCCTGGAGATAATGATCAACGCGGCGGCGTTGGCGTTTGTGGTTGCCGGCAGCTACTGGCATCAGGCGGACGGGCAGGTGATGTATATCCTGGCGATTACGCTGGCGGCGGCTGAAGCCAGCATCGGGTTGGCGCTGTTGCTGCAACTGTACCGCCGCCGCCAGAATCTGAATATTGATACAGTCAGTGAGATGCGCGGATGAACTTACTCTACTTAACAATACTATTCCCGCTGCTTGGCTTCCTGCTGTTGGCGTTTTCCCGCGGCCGCTGGTCGGAGAACGCGTCTGCGACGGTCGGTGTGGGTTCCGTTGGGTTGGCGGCGCTGACGGCCGCCTGGGCAGTGGCTGATTTCCTTGGTCAGCAACATAGCGGTGCGGGCGCGTTTGACCAGCATCTCTGGACCTGGATGGCGGTGGGCGATTTTAATATCGGCGTGACGCTGACGCTTGACGGCCTGTCGGCCACCATGCTGTCTGTGGTGACCGGCGTGGGGTTCTTTATCCATCTGTTCGCTTCCTGGTATATGCGCGGCGAAGAGGGGTATTCCCGCTTCTTCGCCTACACCAACCTGTTTATCGCCAGTATGGTGGTGCTTGTTCTGGCGGATAACCTGTTGCTGATGTACCTCGGATGGGAAGGGGTGGGGCTGTGCAGCTATCTGCTGATCGGTTTCTACTACACCAACCCGAAAAACGGCGCGGCGGCGATGAAAGCCTTTGTGGTAACGCGCGTGGGCGACGTATTTCTGGCGTTTGCGCTGTTCATTCTTTATCGGGAACTGGGGACGCTTAACTTCCGCGAACTGATGGTACTGGCGCCGCAACAACTGGCGGAGGGGTCTCCGGCGATCACCTGGGCGACCTTGATGTTGCTGGGCGGCGCGGTCGGTAAGTCCGCTCAGTTGCCGCTGCAAACCTGGCTGGCGGATGCCATGGCGGGGCCGACGCCGGTCTCGGCATTGATCCACGCCGCGACGATGGTGACCGCCGGGGTGTATCTGATCGCCCGTACCCACGGGTTGTTCCTGCTGGCGCCGGACGTTTTACATCTGGTCGGCGTCGTCGGCGCGGTCACGTTGGTATTGGCGGGGTTCGCCGCGCTGGTGCAGACGGATATCAAACGCGTACTCGCTTATTCCACCATGAGTCAGATCGGCTATATGTTTCTGGCGTTGGGGGTACAGGCGTGGGATGCGGCGATTTTCCATCTGATGACCCACGCGTTTTTCAAAGCGTTGCTGTTCCTGTCTTCCGGTTCGGTGATTCTGGCTTGTCATCACGAGCAGAACATTTTCAAAATGGGCGGGCTGCGTAAAACCATTCCGCTGGTGTATGTCTGCTTTCTGGTCGGCGGCGCGGCATTGGCTGCGTTGCCGCTGGTTACCGCCGGATTCTTCAGTAAAGACGAAATTCTGGCGGGCGCCTGGGCTAACGGTCACCTCAATTTGATGGTGGCGGGGCTGGTCGGCGCCTTTATGACCTCGCTGTACACCTTCCGTATGATCTTTATTGTGTTCCACGGCGAGGCGAAAACCAAAGCTCATGCGGGGAAAGGCATCTCACATCATTTACCGCTGATTGTGTTAATGGTGCTGTCAACCTTTATCGGCGCGATGATTGTGCCGCCGTTGCACGGCGTACTGCCGGAAACAACGGAACTGGAGCACGGCCGGATGATAACGCTGGAAATCGTTTCCGGCGTGGTCGCCATCGCGGGCATCTTACTGGCCGCATTGCTGTGGCTGGGTAAACGTCAATGGGTGAACAGTATCGCGCAAAGCGCGCCCGGACGTTTCTTCTCAACCTGGTGGTTCCATGCCTGGGGATTTGACTGGCTGTACGACAAAGTTTTCGTCAAACCCTATCTGGCCGTCGCCAGACTGTTGCGCCGCGATCCGCTGGACGCGCTGATGAATATTCCGGCTTTCATTACCCGTTGGGGTAACCGCGGGCTGGCAGTGAGCGAAAATGGTCAGGTGCGGTGGTACGTTGCCTCCATGGGGTTGGGCGCTGTCGTCGTGCTGGCGTTGTTACTGCTGGTTTAAGACGGTAGCCGGAACGTACGAAGGGTAGGGCATTCCTGATGAGAGTGCCCGCCACGGCAAGTTTTCAGATTTCTTTAATTTAGGGACACAAAGCGCCATGCTACTACCTTGGCTAATTCTTATCCCCTTTATCGGCGGTCTGCTGTGTTGGCTGTCTGAGCGTTTAGGTACCAAAGTACCGCGCTGGATCGCGTTGATTGCGATGGGGTTGACGTTGGTGCTATCTCTGCAACTCTGGTTGCAAGGTGGCTATTCTTTGGCAACGCCCGGCGGACTGCCGCAATGGCAGGTTGAGTTCAGTGTTCCGTGGATCCCCCGCTTTGGCATCGATTTTCATCTGGCACTGGATGGACTTTCGGTGCTGATGGTGGTGTTGACCGCGCTACTGGGCGTGTTGGCGATACTCAGTTCCTGGAATGAGGAGCACCACAACCAGGGGCTTTTCCACCTTGGAATATTGTGGACGCTGGTCGGCGTTATCGGCGTATTCGTCGCTATCGACCTGTTCCTGTTCTTCTTCTTCTGGGAAATGATGCTGGTGCCGATGTATTTCCTCATCGCCATATGGGGACACAAAGGTTCTGATGACAAAACCCGAACCGCCGCGGCAACCAAATTCATCATTTATACCCAGACCAGCGGCCTGGTAATGCTGATCGCCATTCTGGCGCTGGTATTCGTGCATCATGATGCTACCGGCGTCTGGACCTTCAATTACGAAGCGTTGCTGAAAACGGAAATGTCGTATGGCATTGAATACCTGCTGATGCTGGGATTCTTCGTCGCCTTCGCGGTGAAAATGCCGTTGGTGCCGGTACATGGCTGGTCGCCGGATGCCCACAGCCAGTCTCCGACCGCGGGTTCCGTCGACCTGGCCGGGCTGTTGATGAAAACGGCGGCCTACGGTTTACTGCGCTTCAGCCTGCCGCTGTTTCCGAATGCCTCGCACGAATTTGCGCCTATCGCCATGTGGTTAGGGGTGATCAGCGTATTCTACGGCGCCTGGATGGCCTTTAATCAGACCGATATCAAGCGGTTGGTCGCTTACACCTCGGTTTCCCATATGGGCTTTGTGATGATTGCCATTTACTCCGGCAACCAACAGGCTTTTCAGGGCGCGGTTATCCTGATGATTGCTCACGGTCTGTCGGCCGCGGGGCTTTTTATCCTGTGCGGTCAGTTGTACGAGCGTGTGCATACCTGGGATATGCGTCAGATGGGAGGGCTGTGGGCCCGTCTCAGATATTTGCCGGCGCTGTCGCTCTTTTTTGCCGTCGCCACCTTAGGTATGCCGGGAACCGGTAACTTTGTCGGGGAATTTAATATTCTGATCGGCAGTTATCAGGTTGTTCCGCTGATTACCGTGATTTCCACCTTCGGTCTGGTATTTGCGTCGGTTTATTCGCTGATGCTGATGCAACGTGCTTATTACGGCGCCCCGAAATCAGAACAACCGCTGCCGGGTATGACGATGCGCGAGCTGTCCGTCGTTATGCCGCTGGTGGTGTTGCTGGTGTTGTTAGGGGTGTTCCCGCAACCGATTCTGGATACCTCCAGTGCGGCGATGGCAAATATCCAGCAGTGGTTTATGTCGTCTACTCCAGATTCAATAATTTCAACAACAAGGCCGTAATTCGCCATGACAATAACTCCTCAACAACTAATTGCGCTATCGCCGCTGTTGATCGTCGGATTGACGGTAGTGGTTGTGATGCTGTGCATTGCGTGGCGACGCAACCATTTTGTCAACGCAACCTTGACGGTTATCGGTCTGAGCATCGCGCTGCTGTCGCTTTACTTTGCAGGCCAGGCAGGGCCGACCGATGTGACCCCGCTGTTACGGGTTGATGGTTTTTCCATGTTCTATACCGGACTGGTGTTGGTGGCCAGCCTGGCGACCTGTACCTTTGCTTATTCCTGGTTGGAAGGGTATGAGGATAACCGCGACGAGTTCTATCTGCTGGTGCTGATTGCCTCGTTAGGGGGGATCCTGCTGGCGAGCGCGAATCATCTTGCGTCGTTGTTCATTGGCATTGAACTGATTTCGCTGCCGCTGTTTGGACTCGTCAGTTACGCCTTTCGCCAGGCGCGTTCGCTGGAGGCCGGTATAAAATACATGTTGCTCTCGGCGGCGTCGTCTTCTTTCCTGCTGTTCGGTATGGCGCTGGTATATGCCGATTCGGGCAATCTGACCTTCGCCAGTCTGGGGCGCAGCCTGAGCGATCTCCACATCCATGAGCCGCTGTTGCTGGCGGGGTTGGGGATGATCATCGTCGGCGTGGGCTTTAAGCTGTCGCTGGCGCCTTTCCAACTGTGGACGCCGGATGTGTATCAGGGCGCGCCGGCGCCGGTTTCGACCTTTCTGGCCACCGCCAGCAAGATCGCCATTTTCGGCGCGGTGATGCGTTTGTTCCTCTACGCACCGATGGTGGACAGCGACTCGGTCAGAATCGCGCTTGGCGTGATTGCGTTTGTTTCCATCGTGTTCGGCAACGTGATGGCGGTTTCCCAGCACAGCATCAAGCGCTTGCTGGGATACTCATCCATTGCGCATATGGGGTATCTGCTGGTTGCATTGATCGCGGTGCAAACTCATCAACTGGCGCTGGAAACGGTTGGCGTCTATCTGGTGGGCTATTTGTTTGCCAGTCTCGGCGCCTTTGGCGTTGTCAGCCTGATATCAAGTCCGTGCAGCGGCCCTGAGGCCGACTCCATGCTGTCCTATCGCGGCCTGTTCTGGCATAAGCCCGTCCTGGCTGCGGTGATGACGGTGATGATGTTGTCGCTGGCCGGTATCCCGATGACGCTGGGCTTCTTCGGCAAGTTCTACGTGTTGGCCGTCAGCGTGAACACTGACCAGTGGTGGTTGGCCGGCGCGGTCGTGCTGGGTAGCGCGATTGGCCTCTACTATTATCTGCGGTTGATGGTCAGCCTGTATCTGGATGCGCCGCAGACGTCAACGCGCGATGATGCGCCAGGAAACTGGGCATTGACGGCCGGCGGCGCGGTGGTGGTGATCTCGGCAATCGTGGTGTTGATACTGGGTTTTTACCCGCAACCGCTTATTTCCCTGGTGCAGTTGGCCCAGCCAATCATGTAAGGGTACGCAGACGGTCAGATGAAACCGCCGTAGACGATGGTCTGCGGCGTTTTTTTATGGCGGCAATCCCTATTCGTCGCTTGCTGAACCGCTTCTTTAGGAATGATCCGGCCGCTTAAGACCATTGCAAGTACGCAAAATTGTCTATAGTTAACGGGACAATTTTTTTCATAAGGAAAGGAGCATTTTATGGCAGATGTAAAACAGCAGCCTGAAGATATTCGCGTCGATGACGATCTGAAGCTCTTATCTGAAACGCTGGAAGAATTATTGCGCTACTCGGGCGATCAGGCTGATAAAGCTTACCTTGATCTTAAGACTAAGGCGGAACAGTCGCTGAAAGAGGTGAAAGCCAGAATCGGCGGCGCCGGCAACAGTTACTATGCCCGGGCCAAACAGGTCGCGGATAAAGCGGATATCTATGTGCATGAAAAACCCTGGCAAGGTATCGGTATCGGCGCAACCGTCGGGCTGGTGCTGGGGTTGCTGCTGGCCAGACGTTAAGTCTGGGGGCTGAATATTGCGGTTATGCGTCAAATGAATGAGCGTTGGCCGCGCTACGCGGCTAACTGCCCGAGTATACTCTATCCCGTTTTTCACAATCACTCTGTAACGACAAGCATGCAATAGGCTCTGCCTGCGCGGCGCTTATCCGCTATTGGGGCGTTTACGCCAGCAGCGTACCATCAATTATCGTCACGCTATGCCCGCCGACCCAGGGCTCGTCATTGATGTAGACCACCGATATTCGGCCGTCGCACTGGAGTTTGGTTCCTTGTCGAACCTGGTAATCCAGTTGGGAGGCGATATTATCCGGATAATGTTGTTGGCGCAGTATGCAGGCCAGACAAGCATTGGCGCTGCCGGTGACCGGATCTTCCCTGAGGTATCCCTGTTCCATGTAAAACGTGCGAACTTCGTAGTCCGTTGGGCTGGCGTTATCATGCGGTCCGTAAATGGCGATGCCGTCGGTCTGGCAGGCTGCTTGTAAATCGGCCAGGGATTGCGCGTCCGGCGTGATGTTCAGGCAGGTATCGGCGTTGTCCATCCGTACTATCAACCAGCTTATTCCCATTCGTACAGTTGCCGGGGAATAGCGCTTATCTATTCTGGCGCTGCCGAGCGTTCGCTCCAGCAGCGGGGATAACGTGGCATCAAAGGGCTCGATTGTGGCCGGCGGCACATGAAAGGCCAGCGAACCATCATCATCAATATTGATGGGTACCAGGCCGATGCCGCTTTGCTGGATAATCTGCCCGGGGGATTTGGTCTGTAAACCCGACTCCAGCAGCGCGTGCGCCGTACCCAGCGTGGGATGGCCGGCAAACGGCAGTTCCTGCTCAGGGGTAAAAATGCGTACGCCATAGTCGGCCAGCGGATTGGTGGGAGGGACGACAAAGGTGGTTTCCGACAGGTGGGTCCAACGGGCGATAATTTGCATCTGTTCATCGGTCAGACCGTCGGCGTCCAGCACCACGGCCAAAGGATTCCCTTTGAAGGGGCGTTGGGTAAACACATCGATTTGTTTAAAGCGTCGTTGTTGCGGCATAGGTCGTCTTTTCCTGTCATCCCCGAATCTTTCAAATTACCGGCCTGTGGCCGTGTTTTGCTATTTATTGGCGAGTCGATAGTTTAGGTCGCCGGTTTCTTGGTTTTATTCCGGCGTCCTGAAAATAGCGATTTTTAATAATTATGACTGTAAATCAGCGGTTTGTCTTTGAGTGAAGGATAGTTTTTATGCATGATTCTGTGCGCTTGCAGAGGATAATATCCGGCGCGACCGGCGACGGTGCGGCGCAATATCGCTCTCTGTCGCGATTATGTGGCGCTTCTGTGGCATAATGCGACCAACATCACATTCTGACTTGAGTAAGTTCTGTGCTAAGTACCAACAACATCACGATGCAGTTTGGCAGTAAGCCATTGTTTGAAAATATTTCCGTTAAATTCGGCGGCGGTAACCGCTACGGCTTGATCGGCGCGAACGGTTGCGGTAAATCCACGTTCATGAAAATTCTGGGCGGCGATTTGGCGCCGAGTTCCGGCAACGTGGCCCTCGATCCCAATGAGCGTTTGGGTAAATTGCGTCAGGATCAGTTCGCTTTCGAAAAATACAGCGTGCTGGATACCGTGATCATGGGCCATGCCGAGCTATGGGCGGTGAAAGAAGAGCGCGATCGTATTTACGCGCTGGCTGAAATGAGTGAAGCCGATGGCTATAAAGTCGCCGATCTGGAAGTGCAGTATGGCGAGATGGACGGTTACAGCGCCGAGGCGCGCGCCGGTGAGTTACTGTTGGGCGTCGGCATTCCTTTGGAGCAGCATTACGGTCTAATGAGTGAAGTCGCTCCCGGTTGGAAATTACGCGTCCTGCTGGCGCAGGCATTGTTCGCCGATCCGGATATCCTGTTGCTCGACGAACCGACCAACAACCTGGATATTGATACCATTCGCTGGCTGGAGCAGGTGTTGAACGACCGTAACAGCACCATGATTATTATTTCCCATGATCGCCACTTCCTGAACATGGTGTGTACCCATATGGCGGATCTCGACTACGGCGAACTGCGTATTTACCCCGGCAATTATGATGAATATATGACGGCGGCGACGCAGGCGCGCGAACGTCTGTTGGCGGATAACGCCAAAAAGAAAGCGCAGATCTCCGAATTACAGTCTTTCGTCAGCCGATTCAGCGCGAATGCATCCAAATCCAAACAGGCGACTTCACGCGCCCGCCAGATTGATAAAATTCAACTGGAAGAGGTAAAAGCCTCCAGCCGTCAGAACCCGTTTATCCGCTTCGAGCAGGATAAAAAGCTGTTTCGTAACGCACTGGAGGTGGAGGCTCTGGCGAAAGGGTTCGATAACGGTCCGCTGTTCAGCAAATTAAACCTGATGGTGGAAGTCGGCGAGAAGGTGGCGATTCTGGGAACCAACGGCGTCGGGAAATCGACGCTGTTGAAAACGCTGGTCGGCGATCTTCAGCCTGATAGCGGTACGGTTAAATGGTCGGAAAACGCGAAAATCGGCTATTACGCGCAGGATCACGAATATGAATTCGATGACTCGCTGACGGTGTTTGACTGGATGAGCCAGTGGAAGCAGGAGAAGGATGATGAGCAGGCGGTTCGTAGCGTACTCGGACGTTTGCTGTTCAGCCAGGATGATATCAAGAAGAAAGTGAAGGTGTTATCCGGTGGTGAGAAGGGGCGTATGCTGTTCGGCAAGCTGATGATGCAGCGTCCCAATATCCTGGTTATGGATGAGCCGACCAACCACCTGGATATGGAATCCATTGAGGCGCTGAACATGGCGCTGGAGATGTATGAAGGCACGCTGTTGTTCGTCTCGCATGACCGCGAGTTCGTCAGTTCCCTGGCGACCCGTATTATTGAAATGACGCCGAACAAAGCGACCGACTTCACCGGAAATTATGAGGATTACCTGCGCAGTCAGGGTATTCAATAACGACCTTAATTCGCGCCATACGGTTTTAATCAAGGCGGCACGGTTGATAACCATGCCGCCTTTTTATTAACATTCAGCATGACGCTTTATATTTTTCACATAGATAAAAAATTCTCACCAATATTTATTCCGTTAACATTTCCCTCAAGTCAAAATTTAAGAGGATGGTCATTTTCTCCTGTTTTTAAACTAAAATATCTAAAGTAATTAATTTTATATTTAGGTTTAAAAATGCGCTAATCCGGAGATCGCCAATCTGATAATAAAGGGATTTAAATAGTGTTTTTATAAAATAATGTTATTTATCAGTTTATTATGTTCTGGTTTTTGTGCGACTCACCCTGTGATTAATCGATTTAGCCAACGCAAAATAAATGTGCGGATAATTCAGCGAGTTATTGAGATTATTTCTCATCTAAACAAAGAATATGCGCCTTTAAATAGAGTCTATGCGTATAAAGTCACAGTTATAACAGAAATAATACGCCTATTGTCCCAGCGATTGATGAAGATCAAGTCTGTTAAATAAATTTCCTCATTACCATACCCACACACATTTCGTGTGTTACTCCGTTCGAGTTACAGGAGAATAATAAAAAATGAGTGGGGAAAATTTAATGCTTTCCCATCACGGCGTTAATCGTCGTGATTTTATGAAGTTATGTGCAGCACTGGCGGCATCAATGGGATTGGCGGACTCCGCCGTCGCGGAAATAGCGCAATCGATCGTCTCCACGCAACGTCCGCCGGTAATCTGGATAGGGGCGCAAGAGTGTACCGGGTGTACCGAGTCCCTGTTGCGGGCGACGCATCCAACCATTGAGAATCTGCTGTTAAACACCATCTCGCTGGAATATCACGAAGTACTGTCCGCCGCGTTTGGCGAACAGGCGGAAGAAAACAAGCATCGTGCTATCGAGCAATACAAAGGGAAATACGTTCTGGTTGTCGATGGGTCGATCCCCATCAAAGACGGCGGCATCTACTGTATGGTGGCAGGCAAACCGATAGTAGAGCATATCCGCGAGACGGCGGAGCATGCGGCGGCGATTATCGCCATCGGATCCTGTTCGGCCTGGGGCGGCGTGCCGGCGGCGGGCAGCAATCCGACCGGCGCAGTCAGCTTGCAGGAGATCTTGCCGGGTAAAACCGTCATTAATATCCCCGGTTGTCCGCCGAATCCGCACAACTTCCTGGCCACCGTCGCGCATATCATCACTTATCAACGTCCGCCGGCGCTGGATAGCCAGGGCCGTCCGACCTTCGCCTACGGTCGCCTGATCCACGAAAACTGCGAGCGGCGCCCGCACTTTGACGCCGGACGTTTCGCCAAAGAATTCGGCGATGAAGGCCATCGTCAGGGATGGTGTCTCTACCATCTGGGTTGTAAAGGGCCGGAAACCTACGGCAACTGCCCGACGCTGGAATTCTGCGACGTCGGCGGCGGCATCTGGCCGGTGGGCATCGGGCATCCTTGCTATGGCTGCAACGAGAAAGGCATCGGTTTTACCAAAGGCATTTTCCAACTGGCCAATGTGGAAAATCCCACGCCGCGGGTGGAAAAACCGGCGGTCCATAGTCCGGAGGGCGGCCATATCTCCGCCACCGCGACAGGGTTGATCGGCGGCGTGCTCGGCGTGGTCGGCGGCGTCAGCCTGATGGCGGTGCGCGAGTTGGGGCGTCAGCAAAAGCAGGCGGCTCAAAAGCAAAGTCAGCAGGATGCCGGAAACGGATCCCGGGAGGGTTAAGCCGTGAACAGACGCAATTTTTTCAAGCTGGCTTCCGCCGGCGCGCTGCTGGCAGGCACACCTCTGGCGGGTCATGCCGCGGCAACCAATAAGCCGCCGATTCCCGGCGCGTTGGGGATGCTTTACGACTCAACGCTGTGCGTGGGCTGTCAGGCCTGCGTCAGCGAGTGTCAGCAACTCAATAAGCTGAGCTATAAGCCGGACAGCACGATCTACGCCGGCGGGGACGCCACCTGGTCGAACAACGATAAGCTCAGCCCTTACACCAATAATATCATTCAGGTATGGAGCTCCGGCGACGGAAAAAATAAGGATCAGGTTGAGAATGGCTACGCCTATATCAAAAAACAGTGCATGCACTGCGTTGATCCGAACTGTGTTTCGGTTTGTCCGGTTTCGGCGCTGAAAAAAAATCCCACAACCGGCGTCGTGCATTACGACGCCGGCGTATGTACCGGCTGTCGTTACTGTATGGTCGCCTGTCCGTTCAACATTCCCAAATACGATTATGAGGATCCGTTCGGCAAGCTGCATAAGTGCGAACTCTGCAATCAGCCGGGGTTGGAACGATTAGACAAAGGCGGTCTGCCGGGCTGTGTGGATGTCTGTCCCACCGGCGCGGTTATTTTCGGCGCCCGTGAAGAATTGCTGGCGGAAGCGAAACGCCGTTTATCGTTGCAGGCAGGCGATGAGTATCACTATCCGCGTCAGACGCTGGCCAGGAAGGATACCTATCTGCATACCGTGCCGAAGTACGACCAGTATGTTTATGGCGAGAAAGAAGCGGGCGGCACTCAGGTGCTGGTGCTGGCGGGCGTGCCTTATCAGAATCTTGACTTGCCGGAACTGGCCGAACTGTCTACCGGCGCGCGTTCCGAGCATATTCAGCATACGCTGTACAAGGGCATGATATTGCCGCTGGCGGTGTTAGCGGGCCTGTCGGTGCTGGTGCATCGCAATACCCGCGCGGACCGGCTGGATCATGACGGTCGCCCGCAGGATGATAAGAAACAGGAGAACGATCATGACGGCGCATAAAGCGAGTCCATTAGGTGGGCGTCTGGTCAGTTGGCCGGTGGTGGCGTTGGCGCCGTTTGTCATTCTGTGCGCGCTGCTGATTGTCAAACGTCTGGTGTTCGGCATCGGTTCGGTCGCCGCGCTGAACGGGGGCTATCCCTGGGGGATCTGGATCGCCTTCGATCTGCTGGTGGGCACCGGGTTTGCCTGCGGCGGCTGGGCGCTGGCCTGGGCCGTCTATGTGTTTAACCGGGGGGAATACCATCCGCTGGTTCGTCCGGCGCTGTTGGCCAGCCTGTTCGGCTATTCGCTGGGCGGGCTGTCGATCACCATCGACGTCGGGCGTTACTGGAATATTCCGTACTTCTTTATTCCCGGCCATTTCAATACCTCATCCGTACTGTTTGAAACCGCGGTCTGTATGACGATTTACATCGGCGTGATGGCGCTGGAGTTCGCCCCGGTGATCTGCGAGCGACTGGGGTGGAAGATAGCGCTTAAGCGATTAAATAAGGTGATGTTTTTTATAATCGCGCTGGGCGCGCTGTTGCCCACCATGCACCAGTCATCGATGGGTTCGCTGATGATTTCCGCCGGCTATAAAGTCCATCCGCTGTGGCAGAGCTATGAGCTGTTGCCGCTGCTGTCGCTGTTGACCGCATTTATCATGGGCTTTTCGATCGTGATGTTCGAAGGCTCGCTGGTGCAGGCCGGGCTGAAGGGGCGCGGCGCGGATGAAAAATCCCTGTTCGCCCGTCTGACGCGCGTCCTCCAGGTATTGCTGCTGCTGTTCGTGGCGTTGCGTTTCGGCGAAATTCTCTGGCACGACAAGGCGCGCTATCTGTTCGCGGGCGACCGTTTCGCCGTGACTTTCTGGTGTGAAGCCGCGCTGATGATTTTCCCGTTGCTGCTGTTCCGCTTCAAACGTTGCCGCAATGACTCGCGTCTGCTGTTTCTGGGGGCATTGAGCATGTTGTTCGGGGCCGCCGTGTGGCGGCTGAGCTATTCCTTGCTGGCTTTCAATCCCGGCGGGGGTTACCACTACTTCCCGGCTGCATCGGAAGTGCTGATCTCCATAGGTTTTGTCGCGATTGAAGTTTGCGCATACATCTTGTTAATCCGGCTGCTGCCGGTACTTCCCGCGCTGGAAGGCGTTCATAAGAATTATCAGGCCGAGGTAAAGCATGAGCCAACGCATCACCATTGATCCTATTACCCGCATTGAGGGACACCTGCGCATTGATTGCGAAATTGAACAGGGGAAAGTCACAAAGGCCTGGTCGTCCGGCACCATGTGGCGCGGTATGGAGGAGATTGTCAAAGGTCAGGATCCGCGCGATGCCTGGATGATTGTGCAACGTATCTGCGGCGTATGCACCACGGTACACGCCATTGCCTCCGTTCGCGCGGTGGAGAACGCCTTGCAGTTGAACGTTCCGGTGAATGCGCAGTACATCCGTAACCTGATTCTGGCGGGACATAGCATCCATGACCATATCGTTCACTTCTATCAGCTCTCCGCGCTCGACTGGGTTGACGTTACTTCGGCTTTGGAGGCGGATCCGCAGAAAGCGGAGGCGTTGCTGAAAGGGTTGTCTGACTGGCCTCTGAACAATGCGGCGGAATTCACCAAAGTGCAGCAGAAGCTGAAAGATCTGGTCGCCAGCGGGCAACTGGGTATTTTCGCCAACGGTTACTGGGGACACCCGGCGATGGCGCTGCCGCCGGAAGTCAACCTGATTGCGGTCGCCCACTACCTGCAAGCGCTGGAATGTCAGCGCGACGCCAATCGGATAGTGGCGATCCTCGGCGGTAAAACGCCGCATATTCAGAATCTGGCCGTGGGCGGCGTCGCCAACCCGATCAATCTTGACGCGCCCAGCGTACTGAACCTTGAACGTCTGATGTATGTGAAATCCTTTATCGACCGGTTGAGCGATTTTATCGAGCAGGTCTACAAAGTGGACTGTGCGGTGATCGCCGCCCATTACCCTGAATGGCTGACGCTGGGCAGAGGCGCCGATCACTATCTCAGCGTGCCTGAGCTGCCGACGGACAACAAAAACGGCGGTTTCCTGCTGGCCGGCGGCTATCTGGAAAACGGCGATTTCGCCAAATTCCGGCCCATCACCAGCCATAACGATAAGTTCCTGATTGAAGGCATCAAGGAAAGCGGCAAGCATGCCTGGTATCAGGATGATGAGCCGCTGGCGCCGTGGGAAGGGTTGACGCGTCCCAACTATACCGGCTGGCAGGATGACGGCAAATACTCCTGGGTTAAAGCGCCGACCTTCTACGGCAAGACCGTTGAAGTCGGGCCGCTGGCGTGGCTGCTGTGCGGTCTGGCCGCCGGACATGAAGACACGAAGAAACACTTTGCCCAGGTCGCCGCGGCATACCAGACGCTGACCGGCAAGACGCTGGAAACCGAACACCTGCACTCCACCTTGGGCCGGGTTATCGGCCGGACGGTGCATTGCTGCGTGCTGAAAGATACGCTGGCGCAGCAATGGCAGGCTCTGGTGACCAATATCGGCAAAGGCGACCATCAGACCTTCATCAAGCCCGACCTGTCGCCGGATACCGAATTTCGCGGCGTCGGCTTCGGCGAAATGCCGCGCGGCATGCTGTCGCACTGGATCGTGTTTAAAAACGGCAAAATCACCAACTATCAGGCGGTTGTTCCGTCGACCTGGACCTCCGGCCCGCGCAACTTCGACGGCGTTCCCGGCCCTTACGAGCAGTCGCTGGTCGGCACGCCGGTCGCCGATCCGCATAAGCCGCTGGAGGTGGTGCGCACCATCCACTCCTTTGACCCGTGCATGTCCTGCGCGGTGCATATTGTGGATACGGTAAGCGGCAACGAAGTCACCCGGGTCAAGGTGTTGTGATGAATATACTGGTGCTGGGGATCGGCAACCTGCTGTTGAGCGATGAAGCGGTCGGCGTACGTATTATCGAAGCGTTAGAGCAGCGCTACAGATTTTCGCCGGCAATCGACATCCTTGACGGCGGTACGTCAGGCATGGAGCTGATGGAAGCGATGGCCGGGCGCGATCATCTGATCGTGGCCGATGCCGTGCTGACCGGACAGGCGCCGGGCGAGGTGGCGGTGCTGCGCGACGGCGAAGTACCCGCACTCTTTACCCGCAAGATTTCTCCGCACCAGTTAGGTTTGTCCGACGTGCTGATGGCGTTGCAACTGACGGGCGAGTTTCCCCGCCGGTTGACGCTGATCGGCGTGGTTCCCGAATCGCTGGATGTGCATATTGGTCTGACCGAGACGATACAGCGGGCGATAGCGCCGGCTTTACAGCAAATCATTGCGGCGCTGCGGCAAAGCGGGATCACGGTCAGCGAACGCGAACAATGCGAGGTCTGTGGTGAATAAGCAATCCGAAGCCGGCGATTTAAACCTAATGCCGGGCTATCGCAAAGAATCTTCAATGATTATCCGGCATGATGATGAGCATCCGGCGGCCTGGCTGGAGGCGATGTTCGCGCAAATCGGACGGGAAAAGATGCAGATGCTGCCCTTTTACCGTCAAGGCATTCCCGTGAAAGCCTGTGGATTTACGCTGTTTGAACAACAGTGGATTGGCTGCCTGCTGACGCCGTGGATGATGAGTCTGCTGGTGTTGCCGGGGCCGCGGCAGGACTGGCCAGTCAGAACGCTGGGCGACCGTCTGGCGCTGTCGCTGCCTTGCGGCGACGCGACGTTCATTGTGGGTGAAATGGCGGGGAAACAGTATCTGTCTTGCTCATTAATGTCGCCGATAGATAGCCGGATGAGCGGCGAACAGGCGATTTCACTGGCGGAGCAGAGTGCGAAAATGGCGCTTTCGTTTCCGGTGATTGATGCCGATGCGCCGCAAAACGTCAGCCGGCGCGCGCTGTTTAGCCGAAACCGGGGGGAGCGTCATGCATGAAATTTCCATGTGCTATAACGCACTGGAGCTGATTGAACAACAGGCCCGTCAACATAAAGCCCGGCGGGTGACGGAGGTCTGGCTGGAGATCGGCGCGCTTTCCTGTATCGAAGAAAGCGCGCTGCGTTTTTGTTTCGAGTCCGTCTGCCGACAAACGCTGGCGGAAGGGTGCCGACTGCACGTCGCGGTTCGACCGGCCAAAGCCTGGTGCTGGGAATGCAGCGCGCTGGTGGCGGTGGTCGAGCACGGCGCCGGATGTCCGCAGTGCGGCAGCTACAACCTGCGGGTTGATGACGGCGACAGCATGCAGATTAAACAGTTAGCGATTGAGTAACCGATAGTCCAGCCCGTCTGGGCTAAAGAGAAATAGCGGGAGGAGATCCCTATGTGTACCACATGCGGTTGCGGTGAAGGGGAAAGCAGAATCGAGGGTGAAGAACATCTTCATCAGCATGACCATCATCACGAACACGAACACGGGCATAAGCACGACCATCATCATGACCATGAGCACGATCATCACGACCATGGTCATCACCACGGCGGCAAAATAAAAGGCCGCTGCGTGATTATCCACCACCATCATTATCATGGCGATGTCCATAATCATTATTACGCGCTGCCGCCCAAGATCCGGCAGGGAGCGAAACCGGCGAAACAACATGCCGCCGACGAGCGCGAAGCGGCGTTTCAGCCGGAGGTTAATGAACAGGATCTGCATTACGGTCACGGCGAGGCGGGAACCCATGCGCCGGGCGTCGGCCAGCAACGTCTGCTCCAGATTGAAATGGACGTACTGAGCAAGAATAATCATCTGGCGGAACATAACCGGGAACACTTCAACGCGCAGAATATTCTGGCGCTGAATCTGGTTTCCAGCCCCGGTTCGGGTAAAACCACGCTATTGACCGCTACGCTGAATCACATCAGTCAGAAGGTACCCTGCGCGGTGATTGAGGGCGATCAGCAAACCACTAATGACGCCGAGCGCATTCGGGCGACGGGCGTTGCGGCCATTCAGGTGAATACCGGCAAAGGATGCCATCTGGATGCGCAGATGGTGCATGATGCCGCGCATCGTCTGCAACTGCCGGACAACAGTCTGTTGTTCATTGAGAACGTCGGCAATCTGGTGTGTCCGGCCGGTTTTGATCTCGGCGAGCGCGCCAAAGTCGCCGTGCTTTCGGTCACGGAGGGCGAGGATAAGCCGCTGAAGTATCCGCATATGTTTGCCGCGGCATCGCTGATGGTCATTAACAAAATCGATTTGCTGCCTTATCTGGATTTCAATCTGGAAGCCTGCGTGGCGAATGCCCGGCGCGTCAATCCCGATATTCAGGTTATCGCGCTATCCGCCAGCCACGGCGATGGCATGGAGGAGTGGATCGGTTGGCTGGAGGCGCAGCTATGTGCCTAGGCATTCCCGGCAAGGTGGTGGCCGTCGGCGCTGACATTCATCAACCCGCGTATGTCGACGTCTGCGGCGTACAACGTTCGGTGAGCATTGCGCTGGTTTGCGAAGGCGATCCCGCCGATCTGATCGGGCAGTGGGTGTTGGTGCATGTCGGTTTCGCCATGAGCCTGCTGGATGAACAGGAAGCGCGGGATACGCTGACGGCGTTGCAGTCGATGCGCGCCGTGGGGCTGGAGCTGGATGAAATGCGACAGACCGGAGCCGACCATGCAGTACGTTGATGAATTCCGCGATCCTGAACTGGCGAAAGCGTTGCTGCAACGCATTCAGTCGCTGGTGGCCGACATGCCGCAATGGCGCGAGCGGCCGCTACAGCTGATGGAAGTCTGCGGCGGACATACGCACGCCATTTTCAAATTCGGCCTGGATCGTCTGCTGCCGCCGGAAATTGAATTTATCCACGGCCCGGGGTGTCCGGTTTGCGTATTGCCGATGGGGCGTATTGACGCTTGTCTGGAGATTGCGGCGCATCCCGAGGTGATCTTTTGCACCTTCGGCGACGCCATGCGCGTGCCGGGCCGCAACGGTTCGTTGCAGGACGCCCGCCGACATGGCGCGGACGTGCGCATTGTTTATTCGCCGCTGGATGCGCTGACGCTGGCGGAGAAAAATCCCGATCGTCAGGTGGTGTTTTTCGGTTTGGGATTCGAAACCACCATGCCGAGCACCGCGCTGACGCTGCAACAGGCGAAACGTCGCAACATCGCCAACTTTACGCTGTTTTGCCAGCACATCACCATTGTTCCCACCCTGAAGAGCCTGCTGCAACAGCCTGACCTTCGTATCGACGGTTTTCTGGCGCCGGGACATGTCAGCATGGTGATCGGCGCGCATCCGTATCAACCGCTGTGCGATCGGTTCCATAAACCCTTTGTGGTCACCGGCTTCGAACCGCTGGATATTTTGCAGGCGCTGTTGATGCTGGTCAGTCAGATTCACGACGCGCGTTGCGTGGTGGAAAATCAGTACCGGCGCATCGTGCCGGACTGCGGCAACCTGCTGGCGCAGAAGGTGATGGACGAGGTATTTGAAACCAAATCCAGCAGCGAATGGCGAGGGCTGGGCGAGATAGCCGACTCCGGTATGCAATTGCGCGCGGCTTATGCCGACTTTGATGCGGAGCGCCGTTTTCATCCGCGCCATCAGCATACGTCCGATGAGCCGGGATCGCGCTGCGGCGACGTATTGACCGGACGCTGCAAGCCGGCGGATTGCCCGCTGTTTGCCCGGCGTTGTACGCCGCAAAACGCCATCGGCGCGCTGATGGTCTCTTCCGAAGGCGCCTGTGCGGCTTATTATCAGTATCGGCGGGAGTGTGCCTGAATGAGTCATTCAACACAGCCAATTGATCTTGCTTTAAAAGAGATACGGCTAAAAGAAATTACGCTGGCGCACGGCAGCGGCGGCCGGGCGATGCAACAACTGATTGAACAACTGTTTTTACAGGCGTTCGACAATCCGTTGTTGGGACAGCGGGAAGACCAGGCCAGATTACCCCTTGCCGAGTTGATGCAACAGGGCGATCGTCTGGCGTTCACCACCGACAGCTACGTTATCGATCCGATTTTTTTCCCCGGCGGGGATATCGGTAAGCTGGCGGTATGCGGTACGGCGAATGATATCGCGGTCAGCGGCGCCACGCCGAAATATCTCTCCTGCGGTTTCATTATTGAAGAGGGATTTGCCGGCGCCGACCTGCTGCGTATTGTGGCGTCCATGGCGCAAACCGCCCGCGACGCCGGGATACAAATCGTCACCGGCGACACTAAAGTGGTGCCGCGCGGCGCGGCCGATAAGATCTTTATCAATACCGCCGGCATCGGCGCGATCCCGGCGGATATTCACTGGGGAACGGGGGAGATCCGCCCCGGCGATAAAATTATCGTCAGCGGCACGCTGGGCGACCATGGCGCCGCCATTCTCAACCTGCGCGAGCAGTTGGGGCTGGAGGCGGAGCTTGCCAGCGATTGCGCGGTATTGACGCCGTTAATCGCGCCGTTGCGCGGCATCGACGGCGTGCGCGCCTTGCGCGACGCGACGCGCGGCGGGGTGACGGCGATCCTGCACGAGTACGCGCAGGCCAGCGGTTGCGGGATGGAAATCAACGAAAGCGCGTTGCCGCTGAAGCAGGCGGTGCGCGGCATTTGTGAAATTCTGGGGCTGGAAGCGCTCAATTTCGCCAACGAGGGCAAGTTGGTGCTGGTGGTGTCAGGCGAGGCGGAAAGCGCCGTACTGGCCGCGCTACGCGCGCATCCGCTAGGCCGCGACGCGGCAACCATCGGCGTGGTGACGGAAAAACCGCAGGTTCGCCTGTGCGGCGTGTTCGGCGCCTCGCGGCTGCTGGATCTGCCGCATAACGAGCCGATGCCGAGGATTTGCTGACGACATTTCCCTGCCCCGACATCCCCGCGCAGGCGGGGATCTGTCTCTGAAACCGTAGACAGCCATCGGTTGATTTCCGCCTACGCGGGAATGACGTGAGTGGCCGTGAAGAACCCCGGTATGTGCTGGGTACGGCATAAAAATACCTTTCTCTTCGCGCACGAAATAGCACTGAACTTACAGAGAAACCAGTCTAAACAGGCAAGGATATCTTCCACGTGAGCGTGAACCATAACGGTATTCAGATCCGCATAAAAGGCAAAGTGCAGGGGGTAGGATTTCGGCCCTATGTCTGGCAATTGGCGCATAAGCTGGAACTGCGCGGCAACGTCAGCAATGACGGCGCCGGGGTGCTGATTCATCTCTATCAGTCGGCAAATATTGAACGCTTTATGACGGAATTGCCGGCAATGTGTCCGCCGCTGGCGCATATCGACAGCATGACCTGCGAGCCGTGGCAGTGCTCGTCCGCGCCGTCTTCCTTCGTTATCGAGCACAGCGGAGAAGGACAGATGGATACGCAGGTGGTGCCGGATGCCGCAACCTGTGAACAATGTCTGCGCGAACTGAACGATCCGGCCAATCGCCGTTATCACTATCCGTTTATCAACTGCACGCACTGCGGCCCCCGTTTCACCATTATCCGCCAGATGCCCTATGACCGGCCGTTTACCTCAATGGCGGATTTCCCGCTTTGCCCGCAGTGTCTGGCGGAATATCAACATCCGGCGGATCGGCGTTTTCACGCTCAGCCCAATGCGTGTCCGCAGTGCGGGCCGCAGGTCTGGCTGGAAAATGAAGCGGCGCAGCGGCAGGCGGAAGGGGATGAGGCGATTTATCAGGCCGCCAGCGCATTATTGGCCGGCGATATCGTGGCGATTAAAGGGGTCGGCGGTTTTCATCTGGCCTGTGATGCCACCAATACTCCGGCCGTTCTGCGCTTGCGCCAACGCAAACATCGCCCCGGTAAGCCGTTGGCGGTGATGCTTCCAGCGATAGACTGGCTGACGACATGCACAACGGCTGACGATATTCCCGCTGCGCAACGGTTGTTGAAAAGCGCGGCGGCGCCGATTGTTCTGCTGCCGCTGCGGCAGGATGGCCCGCTGTCCGCGCTGGTGGCGCCGGGTTTATCTGAAGTTGGGGTGATGTTGCCCGCCAATCCGCTGCAACATCTGTTGCTGGCAAGCGTGGCGCGCCCGCTGGTGATGACCTCGGGCAATGCCGCCGGCAAACCGCCGGCGTTGACCAATGCACAGGCGACGGCGCAGCTTGGCGGCATTGCCGACCTGTGGTTACTGCACAATCGGCAGATAGTGCAACGCGCCGATGACTCGCTGGTCAGACTGCATAAAAACCGGGCGGAGATGCTGCGTCGCGCGCGCGGTTACGTGCCGGACGCATTGCTCCTGCCGCCGGGATTCGCCGAACAGCCCGCGTTACTGGCGATGGGCGCGGATTTAAAGAATACTTTTTGCCTGCTGCGCGATGAGCAAGCCATCGTCAGCCAGCACCTGGGCGATCTGGCCGACAGCGATATTGAACGGCAGTACCGCCAGGCCATTGCGCTATTCGAGGATATTTACCGTTTTACTCCTAAAGCGGTGGCGATCGATGCGCATCCCGGTTATCTCAGCCATCGTCTGGGAAAGGAACTGGCCGAACAGCGGCAGATCCCCTCTATCGAGGTATTGCACCATCACGCCCATATCGTTGCTTGTCTGGCGGAACACCGGCGGCCGCGCGACGCCGGGCCGGTTATCGGGCTGGCGCTGGATGGCATCGGATTCGGCGCGGACGGCCAGTGGTGGGGCGGCGAATGCCTGCTGACGGATTATCGCCAATGTCGGCGTCTGGGCGGATTACCCGCCGTCGCCTTGCCCGGCGGCGATCTGGCGGCGCGCCAGCCGTGGCGCAACCTGCTGGCGCAGTGGCTGCGTTTTGTCCCGGACTGGGCGTACTTACCGCAAGCCGCGGCCATCCCGACCGATGCGCGCGCGTTGCTCAGCAAGGCGATTGCACGGGGAATTAATTCGCCGACGGCGTCTTCCGCCGGCCGCTTGTTCGACGCGGTCGCCGCCGCGACCGGGTTCTCCGCGCCGGCGCAAAGCTGGGAGGGCGAGGCCGCCTGCTGGCTGGAATCCCTGGCCTGGCGGAGTCGGCTGTTTATGCGTCAACCGCCGGTCACGCTGCCTTTGCTGGCCGACGGTACGCTGGATCTGGCCACCTTCTGGCGGCAGTGGCTGGCCTATCGCGCCGAGCCTGCCGACAAAGCCTATGCGTTTCATCATGCGCTGGCGCAGGGATTCGCCGAGCTGGCGCGGCAAGCGGCGCGACAATACGGCATTACCACCATCGTGTTGTCCGGCGGGGTGATGCACAACCGCTTGCTTGTCGAATTGCTGCGCCGGCAACTGGCGGAATTCACTCTACTGCAACCGGAAAGACTGCCCGCCGGCGACGGCGGACTGGCGTTGGGGCAGGCGCTGATCGCCGCGGCGCAATTATCCGCGTTGCGCTCATCGCCCATTCCCTGAGCGTACCGCTTATTCTCAGATAGCGGCGATTATTGCCCGTAATAGGCGTCTTTGCCGTGTTTACGCAGATAGTGCTTATCCAGTAATTTCTGCTGCATCGGGCCAATCTGCGGCCGAAGCTGATGGGTGAACAGATTCATGTAGGCAATCTCCTCCAGTACCACGGCATTATGCACCGCATTCAGCGCGTCTTCTCCCCAGGCGAAGGGGCCGTGACCGTTGACCAGCACGGCGGGAATATCTTTGGCGCTGAGTGAATGCGCTTTAAAGGTTTCGACAATCACCTTGCCCGTTTCATATTCGTAATCTCCGGCAATTTCTTCTTCTTTCATCTGTCGTGTACAGGGAATGGCGCCGTAGAAATAATCCGCGTGGGTAGTCCCCAGAGCCGTTATGGCGGCGCCGGCTTGCGCCCAGATGGTTGCATGACGTGAATGGGTATGCACGATACCGCCGATTTCAGGGAAAGCGAGGTACAAGACCCGATGCGTATCCGTGTCTGAAGAGGGTTTTTTCTCGCCTTCCACCACCTTTCCGCTTTCCAGTTCAACGACCACCATATCGTCTGCTTTCATGGTGTGATATTCCACGCCGGAAGGTTTAATGACCATCAGTCCGTTTTGACGATCTACCCCGCTGACGTTTCCCCAGGTAAATGTCACTAACCGATATTCCGGTAGTAATAAATTCGCTTCAAAAACCTGTTGTTTTAATCGCTGTAGCATTATTACTCACCTCGTAAGAATGATTGGAATACGGATATGAAATAGAAATATTAATCAAGATGCATTTATTCCTATTTGTATTTCTGTTCAAGGGTTCATTCTTCCCATGACAGAGTGATTTGAAATTATCTGATAATTAAATTACTGCGTTTATTATCAGGATTAAAGCGTGAGAGGCGTCGGCGAAGATTAAATGGTCATACTATGTCTTATTCGGGCATAAACGGGCATCGAATTGATGCCCGTTTATGTTTTATCATTTCTGTTGATGCCTATTTGCTGATGCTTTTTTGCTATTTTTTGTGATGACCATCATGAAAATATGTAATTAGATGTATTCATTTCATGTTTTAGTTTGAATGGTCTAGCGTAATTTCAGCAATGGCGGCGGTATGCGCCGTTTATTGAATTAGCTCACTTTAACCGTAGCTAAAAAAAACCAAGATAACAGCAGGCCAATCCATATTCTGGTGGAGAACGATGATGTTACAGGCGGAACGCTATAAAATGATTTGTACGCATGTCCAACAGTCGGGATCCGCGTTAGTGGCGGAATTATCCGTGATGTGTCGGGTTTCGCCGGAAACGATTCGCCGCGACCTGAGAATATTGGAAAAAAATAAAAAGTTAATCCGTAGCTTTGGCGGCGCAGTGGCATTGGATACGCATGAAACGCCGGTAATCGATATTAAAGGCGGCGCTTATAGTCTTAACAATGTTGACAGGGCCGAGTCTTTTCGCAAAAGAACGGAAAAAAATCCTGATATTAAAATGAGGATTGCCAAGTCCGCACTGCAATTCGTCCATCCTGGCGACTGCATTCTGTTGGATAACAGCAGCTCATGCTGGTTTCTTGCCAGGCAAATCCCGGATATTGAAATTACCGTAGTGACAAACTCGATTAATATTATTCAGGCATTGGCCAGTCGCGATAAAGTTCGCATTATTGGCGTCGGCGGTGAATATTCCGAACGTCATGGCGACTTTCACGGGCCGGTAGCTGAAAGCATGCTAAGGAGTTTTCAGATTAATACTTTTTTCTTTTCATGCCAGGGACTGAATCAGGAGAATGGCGTCAGGGACGGCAATGAAGTCAATGCCAGACTAAAACAGGTGATGTTACAGGTATCCAACCAAAAAATATTGCTCGTGGATTCCAGTAAATTCGAACAGTATGCGTTTTGTAAAATATGCATGCTGGATGAGGTCGATGTTTTGATTACTAACAAAGTTGAATTGAAAAATCATTACGGCGATAACCATACTTTTAAGATTATTGAGACGGAAAAATAAAGTTGTTTTCTGTTTTTTATGATGTGGCGGTAAGAGATGACAAATTATTTATGATCGTTTAACTGATGTAAGCAACAGAGCCAATACCAGCGGGAATTTTATAAAAAAGACAGCTTTTAATAAAAAGCGTCAAGTATTGACGCGTATAAATCATTTTTCTGAGGATTTTATAATGAAAAAATCAATCTTACCCTGTTTGATTACCACGCTGATCGCCTCATCTTCCGTATGGGCCGCCGATAGCGCTATTGCGCAAAAAGCCAATAAACCCTTCACGCTGGGCGTGGTGGTTAAAGTCGGCGGAATTCCCTGGTTTAACGTCATGGAGCAGGGGATCAAAGAGGAAGGAAAAGCATTGGGGGTCGATGCCTGGCAAGTCGGGCCGACAACCGCCGATCCGGCGGAGCAGGTTCGGGCGATTGAAGATTTGATTGCGAAGAAGGTCGATGTCATCGGCGTAGTGCCTAACGATGCCAAAGTGCTGGAACCGGTGCTTAAACGCGCTCAGCAGGCCGGCATTAAGGTGATAACCCACGAGTCGCCCGCGCAGACCAATGCGGACTGGGATTTTGAATTGCTGGATACGCAAAATATGGGCGCCAATCATATGAAAGATATGGCTGCCTGTATGGGCGAAAAGGGGAAATACGCGATGTTCGTCGGCAGTTTGACCGTGCCGCTGGTTAACGAATGGGCGGATGCGGCGATTGCTTATCAGAAGGCGCATTACCCCGATATGACGCTGGTGGAAGATCGTTTTGGCGTTGCGGAGTCGGTTGATGATTCCATGCGCACCGCCAACGATTTGCTGTCCCGGCATAAAGATCTGAAAGGCATCATGTCATTTGGTTCCCAGGGGCCGATTGGCGCGGCGCGCGCGATCGATAAGCGTAAAAAGAATGACGCCACCTGCGTATTCGGCACATTCACGCCGGGGCAGGGCATCAGGCTGCTGGAAAAAGGCGCGATTGACGGCGGTTACATTTCCAACCCGATGGTCGCCGGTAAAGTGTTCGTGCAGGTCGCGACCGCCATGATGAACGGCGAGGCGCTCAAAGACGGCGTCAGAATCGGTGATATGGGCGAGATAAAAATCAACGGCAATACCCTTCTCAGCGACAACCCGGAAAAACTGGATGTTGAAAACACCCGGCGTCTGGTGAAGCTCGGCCTGTAAACGGGTTGAAAATCAAGCCGGGCAATGCGTTGCCCGGCGCTACTCAAGTCGCGTTTCGGGAAAAGTAAAATGGCTATTATTTCTGACCTTGATGATAGCGTTCCGCTGATTACGCTAAAGGCGCTTTCCAAAAGTTTCGGCGGCCACCAGGCGTTGAAAAATATCGATCTGACGTTGCATCAGGGCGAGGTTCATTGCCTGGCGGGCGCCAACGGCTGCGGGAAAAGCACATTAATTAAAACCATCAGCGGCGTATACGCGCCGGATGATGGCAGCGAGATAATTATCGATGATAAGTCTTACACCTCCCTGACGCCGGATCGGGCGAGGAAAATGGGGATACAGGTGATCTATCAGGATTTATCGTTGTTTCCTAATCTTACAGCAGCTGAAAATATTGCGTTTGAATATAACCTGAAGGGATATCTTGGTTGGTTCAGCGGGCGAAAAATCAAACAAGGCGCCCGGAAGATCCTCGAAGAATTGCAGTTCAACATCGATCCTGACGCGTTAGTACAGCATTTGCCCATCGCCCAGCGTCAGCAGGTGGCGATCTGCCGCGCGCTGGTGGCGGATGCCCGACTGGTGATTATGGATGAGCCTACCGCCTCGTTGACTCGCACGGAGGTCAATCAACTGCTGCGCACGGTGAACTATCTGCGCGATAGAAACATTACCGTGGTTTTCGTCAGTCACCGCCTGGATGAAGTTAAAGAGATCTCCGATCGTATCACGGTGATCCGCGATGGGGAAAAAGTGGGAACCTGGCCGGCACAGACGCTGTCGACCGGCCGTATCACCGAACTAATGACCGGTTTGACGATCGTTCATGAACGAAAACTGCCTAACGCCGAGCTGGGTAAAGAGGTGCTGAGACTTGAACGGCTGAGCCGCAAAGGTCAGTTTCAGGACGTGTCGTTCAGTCTGCATCGGGGCGAAGTTCTCGGCCTGTGCGGTCTTCTGGGCGCGGGGCGAACGGAGCTGGCGCTCAGTTTGTTCGGCATTACGCATCCGCACAGCGGCGATATCTACATTGACGGCAAAAAAACCGCCATCAAGGACAATACCTATGCCATTGAAATGGGTATTGGCTATGTATCTGAAGATCGCCTGACGTTAGGCGCGGTGCTGCCGCAGTCGGTGGCCGATAATATGGTGCTGTCGATTCTTAAACGCATCCGCACCCCGTTCTATCTGATTGATCAAGTCAGACAGGAGGAGATGGTGCGGGAGTGGATTAAAGATCTGGACATCAAGGTCAGCGATCTCAATAACCCGCTTGCGACGTTATCCGGCGGTAATCAGCAAAAAGTGGTGCTGGCAAAATGGATACTGACGCGTCCGAAAGTGCTGATCCTGGATGCGCCGACGGTCGGCGTCGATATCGGGGCCAAAGACAGTATTTATAAACTGATTCATCGTCTCTCCGGCGTGGGTATCGCCGTACTGCTTATCACCGATGAAGTCCCTGAAGCTTATTACAACTGCGATCGCATCCTGCATATGAAGCAGGGGAAAATTCTGCATGAACTGTTCCCCGCTCAGATTACCGAACAACAATGTGCGGAGGCTATTAATGGCTAATTTTAATCGGTTTAAACCGCGTTCGGTGGAAGGGTGGCTGAGCTGGGTGATCGTGATCATGCTGGCGCTGTTTTCATCGCTCAGCAGTGAGTTTCTCTCGGTACAGAATTTACTCGATCTGACCGAAAGCTATGCGGTGACCGGGATCTTTGCTCTGGGACTGTTTGTGGTGTTGGTGACCGGCGGGATCGATATTTCATTTGCCGCCGTCGCGTCGGTGGTGCAGTACGTCGTGGCTTCGCTGTTGCTCAATGCGCTGGTAACCAGCCCGGCGCTGTGTCTGATCATTGCCGTGGCGGTCGGTATTGCGCTGGGGCTGGTGAACGCGGTGCTGATTTACTACCTCAATATTGTTTCCATTATTATTACCATCAGCATGCAGTCGCTGCTGTTCGGGCTGCTGATGTGGATCACCAACGGTCATAGCATTTATGACCTGCCGGAGTGGTGGATCGGTCAGCGCGCCGTGCTGCCGTTTAGCTATGGCGGCGAAAGCTATCAGGTGGGGTTGCCGCTGGCGGTGATGCTCGTTATCGCGCTGCTGACCTGGGCGTTGCTGAATAAAACGCATATCGGTCGTCAGTTGTATGCCGTCGGGGGAAGCCCGGAATCCGCTCATCGTATCGGCATTCGCGTCTCGCTGATCTACCTGTTTGCTTATGGTTACCTTGGGGCGACGGCGGCTATCGGCGGCCTGTTGCAGACCTACCGTATGAGTGAAGTCGTACCCAGCGCGCTGGTCGGCGGCGAGCTGGATGTGCTGGCCGCGGCGGTACTGGGTGGCGCCAGCCTGTCGGGCGGGCGCGGTTCGGTAATCGGCACCCTGATGGGCGTGTTTCTGATCGGCATATTGAAAAACGGACTCAATCTGATCGGCGTGTCCAGCTATTTTGTCAATATCGTGATTGGCGTGGTGATCGTCGCGGCTATCTGCGTCACGCATTACAAAAAACGCAAAGATACTGACGTTGGTTTTGTCTGACGAGGGTCTCATATGAAAAAGCACGGACTTTTCCCCATTGACGGCACGGTATTGGGACTGCTCAGTATTTGCTGTCTGGCGACGGCGATCTTTGCGTTGGCCATGCCGGGACGTTTCTTCACCGAAAATACTTTTCTGAGCATTGCGTTTCAGCTACCGGAATTGGGGTTGCTGACTTTCGCCATGTTTGTCCCGATGCTCAGCGGCGGGCTGAATCTGTCGATTATCGGCACCGCCAACCTGACCAGTCTGTTTATGGCCTGGTTGCTGATCCGGTATGTGCCGGCGGATGCGGGCGTCGCTATGCAACTGACGTGGCTGGTCATCGCCCTGTTGGGCGCGGCGATCATCGCGCTGGTTATCGGCGGTCTGACCGGATTGCTGGTTTCCCGCGTGGGGGCGCATCCGATTCTGGTGACGCTGGGCAGTATGACCATTATCAGCGGCATCGGGGTGTATCTGACCAAAGGCGCTGCGCTAAGCGGTATGCCGCCTATCGTGCGCAGCATCGGATCGGAGGTGGTGTGGGGGATCCCGATACCGATGATCATTTTCGTGGCCGCTTCGCTGGCGCTGGGGCTGGTGTTGGGGAAAACCCGGCTGGGGAAAACCATTTACATGTGCGGCAGCAATATCAACGCCACCTGGTTCAGCGGTATTCGCACCGAACGGGTCATGATCGCGATTTATTCGATTTCCAGCCTGCTCTGCGTGCTGGCCGGTCTCATCATGATGGCCCGCTTTAACTCCGCCCGTATGGGATATGGCGACTCTTATTTGTTGTTGACGGTACTGGCTATCGTGCTGGGGGGAACCAATCCGTTCGGCGGCGCGGGCAAAGTCAGTCATGTGTTTTGCGCGTTGCTGGTTTTACAGGTTATTGCCACCGGGCTAAGTCTGCTGGGCGTCAGCCTGCACATTAATCTGGCGGTATGGGGCATCACCCTGATTTGCGCGCTGGCGTTTAAGTGCTTTAAAGATAAATGGCGCTCCCGGCGCGCAATGAAGCAAAACCGAATGAAATATCAACATCAACTGGCGACACGCGGGGGAAAATAATGCGCAGTCATCCGTTAGGTATCTATGAGAAAGCGTTGCCCTGTGGGATCAGCTGGATAGAAAAGCTCGCCGTAGCTAAATCTTGTGGGTTTGATTTTGTCGAAATGTCGGTTGATGAGAGTGATGAACGTCTGGCGCGCCTCGAGTGGACGCGCGCTGAACGTATGGAGATCATCAGCGCCATTCAGCAGACCGGCGTACGTATTCCAACCTTGTGCCTGTCGGCGCACCGCCGGTTTCCGTTTGGCAGTCGTGACGGCGCGACCCGCGAGCGCGCCAGAGAGATTATGCTCAAGGCGATTCAACTGGCGCAGGATTTAGGCATTCGCACCATCCAGCTTGCGGGATATGACGTCTATTATGAGCCGCAGGACGCCGGAACCATCGCCCGCTTTGAAGACGCGATGGCCTGGGCGGTGGAGCAGGCCGCCGCCGCCCAGGTGATGTGCGCCGTCGAGATTATGGATACCGCCTTTCTCAACTCGATCGGCAAGTGGAAGGCGCTGGATAATAAAATTAATTCCCCGTGGTTCACGGTTTATCCCGATATCGGCAATCTCACCGCATGGGGTAACGAGGTGGAAAGTGAGCTGAGTCAGGGGATCGATCGAATTGCGGCAATCCATCTCAAAGACACCTTTCCGGTGACCGGTGATTCGCCCGGGCAGTTTCGTGATGTGCCTTTCGGCGCCGGATGTGTTGATTTTGTTGGTTTATTCAAAATATTACATCGTCTCAACTATCGAGGCACCTTCCTGATCGAAATGTGGACCGAAAAGTCGGCGGAACCGCTGCTGGATATCATCCATGCCCGTCACTGGATTGAAGACAAAATGCGCATTGCCGGCTGGCAGGATTTGCCATTGGCCGAGGGGGAGAAATGAGCCGTTATTTTCTGGGGATCGATCTGGGTGGAACGGTGACCAAAGCCGGTATTTACACGTCCGAAGGCAGAGAAATCATCGTTACGGAGCGGTTGTTGCCGCTGCTGAGTGCGCGCATGGGTTTTTGTGAAAGAAACATGGATGAACTGTGGGAGGTGACCTGCCAGGCGATCCGGCAGGCATTATCCGAGGGAAATATCGATCCGTCCTTTATCCGCGGGGTTGGTTTTTCCGCGCATGGCAAAGGGCTTTACCTGGTTGATAAACGGGGAAATCCGTTACGCAATGGCATTGTGTCATCGGATTCGCGGGCTCAGGATCTGGTCAGCCGCTGGAAAGCGCAGGGAAAAGATCGGCAAGCTTACCCGCATAGCCTGCAACAACTATGGCCGTCACATCCGGCCGCGCTGTTACGCTGGCTCAAGGAGTATGAACCGGCCTGTTACGCGCAACCCGGCTATGTCCTGATGGCGCATGACTATATCCGTTATCGCCTGACCGGTGAGTTTTCCTGTGAGGAAACCAATATTTCCGGCAGTAATCTTTTCAATCAGCATAGCGGGGAGTTCGATGCCGACCTGTTGAATATCTTCGGCATTGAAGAAGTGGCGGATAAAACGGCAAAAATTATCGGTTCATCCGACCTTGCCGGCTATGTGCAGCCCGAGGCCGCCCGACGCTGCGGGTTAAATCCGGGGACGCCGGTATTTGGCGGCGTATTTGATGTGGTGGGGGCCGCGCTGACGTCGGGCGTCTATGACGCCAGCAAACTCAGCGCCGTGGCGGGCACCTGGTCGATCGCCACCCGCGTCTGCGATCGCATCGTCCCTTCGGATTATCCTTATGTCTGGGGGAAGTACAGCGTTCCCGGCACCTATTTCGCCCATGAGGGCAGCCCGACCTCCGCCAGTAATCTGAGCTGGTTTGTGCAGCAATTTCTGCCTGATTTACCTGACAGCTACCGCGTTATCAATCAATGGGTCGCGCAGGCATATCAAAAGCCGGCGGACATTCTGTTTTTCCCCTGGTTGTACGGTTCCAACTTCAGCGCCAATCTGAGCGGCGGATTTTGGGGACTGTGCGGCCATCATCGCACCGAGGATATTGTGTATGCCATCTATCAGGGCATTCTATTCTCACATCTTTTGCATCAGGATCGCGTGTTGGCGCTGATAGAAGGTACTGAATGTATTCGCTTTACCGGCGGCCCGACGCACTCCCTAATCTGGATGCAGATGTTTTGCGATGCCGGCAATCTACCGCTGGAGATCGTCGATGTGCGCCAGTCGGGCTGTCGCGCCGCCGCGCTTTGCGCTGCCGTGGGCGCCGGCGAGTATGGCGGCTTCGAAGACGCGATACAGGCGAGTCAGGTTCCGGTTATCCGTCTGGAGCCGGATGCGGACAAATACCGGATGCTGCGGCAGCGTTTTGAGCGTTTCAAGCGTATCGCCGCGGCGATGGCCGAAGTGGCGTGATTTTTTGAAAATGAATTAACTTTAATGTATTGGCCGCGGTGGTCGTTTTTGTTACACAAAAATAGGGGAAGTGAATTTAATGCCATGAAAATAATAAAGAATAAGAGAAATAAGTTGTAGATGTAATTTTAAATAAAATATACAAATTGGTTAATTCAGCGAAATATCGCCGGCGGAATATGCCGTGCATGTCCGTCCCGCATTCATCCTTATTGATAAATAAAAATTATTATCATCTAATTTGAAATAATGCTTTTGAAGGGATGGATATGAATGAACATCGATTTGACGCCCTATTATGCTCAACCAGGTGAACAGCCGTTCGGCGCACGGCGTATGGCCATGCCCTGGCGCAATCATGTGCCGCTGTCGCCTGAAAAGATCCCCGCCGGCTGGCAGGCGTTGACGCAGCGAATACTGCCTGCCCGCAAGCGGTTGCTGTATCTGCACATCCCTTTCTGCGCGACGCATTGTACTTTCTGCGGCTTCTATCAGAATAAATTGCGCGACGACAGTACGGAAACCTATACCCGCTATCTGCTGCAAGAGCTGGCGCTGGAGGCGGACAGTCCGTTGCACCAGTCGGCGCCGATCCATGCCGTCTATTTCGGCGGCGGCACGCCGACGGCGATGACGGCTAACGAGCTTGCCCGGATTATCCGCGCTATTCGCGATTCATTGCCGTTAGCGCCCGACTGTGAAATTACGGTGGAGGGCCGGGCGTTGGATTTCGATGATGAACGCATCGATGCCTGGCTGGATGCGGGCGCGAACCGTTTTTCCATCGGTATTCAAACCTTTGATAGCCGTATCCGTCAGCGGATGGCGCGCACCTCGGATAAACAGCAGTCGATCCGTTTCCTGGAGCGCCTGTGTCAGCGCGATCGCGCCGCGGTAGTTTGCGATCTGATGTTCGGTCTGCCGGGGCAAACACCGGAAACCTGGCGGGAGGATCTGAACATCGTCAGCAATTTGCCTTTAGACGGCGTTGATCTCTACGCCTTGAATTTATTGCCCACCACGCCGCTGGCGAAAGCCGCCGAAAACCAGCGCGTGGTCTTGCCCGATGTGACCGCCCGCCGCAATTTCTACCGCAGCGGCGCGTCATTTCTGGCGGATGCCGGCTGGCATCAGCTCAGCAACAGCCACTGGGCCAGAACTACCCGCGAACGTAACCTGTATAATCTGCTGATTAAACAAGGCGCCGACTGTCTGGCGATGGGCAGCGGCGCGGGCGGTAATCTCAACGGCCAATCCTATATGATGGAGCGCAGTCTGGAGCGCTATTACCAGGCGCTCGATCAGGGACAAAAGCCGATCATGATGATGACGCCGGCCAGTCCGGCCGGTTCCTGGCAGCACCAGCTTCAGGCTGGGATCGAAGTCGGTCGGGTTAAACTGCCGCAGCTCACTCGCCACGCCGGCGCGCTTCAGCCTTTGCTGAGCCAGTGGCATCAGGCGGGATTAACCTGCGACGACTCAACCTGCCTGCGTTTAACCGATGACGGCCGTTTTTGGGCTAATAACCTGATGCAGGCGTTGCAACAAATCATTCCTCAACTGAATGCCGAAGAACCCGCCTACTAACTGGAGACTTACCATGACATTGCATGAATTATTGGCGACCGAGCCGGACGGCACGCTGGAAGATATCGCCAGTCAGTATGAAACCTCGTTGTTCAATGTGGTTAAGGCGTTACCTGAAGCGCAGCGTTCGCTGGCGGCCGGGGAGCGGTTTGATCAGGTATGGGAGGCGATAACCGGCTGGGGAGAGGTGACGTTAATCAGCCATACGGCGGACGCCATTCTGGAATTCAAAAGCGAACTGCCGAGCGGCGCGCATCGCCATGGTTACTTTAATCTGCGCGGCAAAAATGGGCTGAGCGGGCATATCCGCGCGGCGAATTGTCGGCATATTGCATTCATCGAACGTAAGTTCATGGGAGTGGACACCGCGTCCGTGGTGTTTTTTAATGCCGACGGCGATGCGATGTTTAAAATCTTTCTTGGACGAGACAGCCATCGTCAGCTGCTGACGACGCAGGTTGAGGCGTTCCATACATTAGCGGTTGAGTTACAACTGGAGCAGGTATGACGTGGCTACTCTTTGGGGCGGGACAGGGCGTTGGCGGCTGTTTATTGCAGCGCGCCATTGAGTGCGAGCAACCGGTGGTCGTAATGCTGCGCGATGCGGAACAAACCGCTCACTGGCGTGCGCAGGGCGTTAGCGTGGTGCAGGGGGACGCCTGCGATGCCGATGCCGTCGCGCAAGCCTGCCGGTTGGCAGGCCCGGATGCTATCGTCGTGTCCACCCTGGGCGGCGGCGCGGTGAACTATCTTGGTCATCGCGTCGTGATTGACGGCGCCGAGCAGGCCGGGATAAAGCGTATGCTGCTGGTGACGTCCATGGGCTGCGGCGAGCAATGGCCGCTGCTGTCGCCGCGCGCCAAAGCCGCCTTCGGGCTGGCGGTGCGGGAGAAGTCGCTGGCGGAAAGCTGGCTGCAAACCAGCACGTTGGACTATTGCATCGTCCGTCCGGGCGGACTGCTGGATGTCGTCGCCACGCATAACGCGCGGCTGACCCAGGGGGATGCGGCGTTAGGGCTGGTGTCCCGCCAGGATGTCGCGCTGACCGTCGACCGCCTTTTACAACAGCCGAAGTTCGGTAATCAAATCTACAGCCTGATTGATCCGGATCTTGAGCTGCCGTTGATGCCGTAACCTATGCCGTAGAGATGATCCTCTACGGTGTACTGACGGCGGAAGGCTATTTTTTGCTGTTGGATTTATAGGCGGGATAAACCGTAGCAAAATAGGCGATGAAGGCGCAGGGGATCATAAATATACAAAAGTAGATATTGGAAACGATATCCGCGATATCTTCCTGTGTTCTGGCGTGTTTTCTGATGTAGTTATTGATTATGTCATCAATATGGTCGGTCCATAGTTGTATTCTTAGAAAATAAAATATGTTGGATATAACAATAGTTAGCATCAACCAAACAATAAAGCACTTAATCCATTTTTTCATATTACCGATATTATCCCGTAAGTTTCGATGTTCGAACCATGATATAAAGACTTCCCGTGTGAAAGTAGTAGACTTCTTAGCATCATAAAATGCGTATTATTGGGAAGTGTAATGCAACCAAGTGAACGTCCTCGTATGGTTACTTGTGGATGTAAGCGAAAATTTCCACGCTCAACACCGTTACACCAGGTATAATCATCTATACTATTATCCATTCGGTAAAGAGCGAACCATATAAACTTTAATTTTGCTGCGCCATATACAATCGATCGTGGCCCTCCCCACGGACGATCGACAATCAGATAGTCGCCAGGCGGTAGTGCGCCGATATCTTTCATGCAAGAATAGTTTCTTTTATTGATATATGGACCATCGCCGGAAAAAGCCTGAAACCGATAAGCGCCGCAAACCAGTTCAGACATGGGTTTGCCATTAAGCGTAAATGTGAAATTCAACATATCTGTGATTACTCATTCCATGAGTCGGAAAAAATGATATTTCCATCGCAATGCTTCCAGGTGATTTTTTCATATCTCAATTCTACGGTTTCAATATGATTCTGGTGATGCAGCGCGGGATCTTTACAATTGTGCATGCCTGGAGAGATAGAAACAATCTTAACGTTTTCTAATAACATGTTGAAGTACTCGGTTTCATGTCCGGCACGATTGATTCGATACCATTTAATCTCGGCGGATTGTAATGTATTCCCTGTCGCCACGGATTTGTAAAGGTATGGTGATGAACGTTCAAACTCCTTTTCAATAAACATTGGGGAGTGGGTGCGGGTAGAGGTTAATTTTCCTGTAATTCCATCAACGGGAATACGAAGGTTATGACCGAAACTTAACACTTCAATACTACCTTCACGACCCAGAACCTCGACGGAGCCTTTGATCTCTGCGCCGCTTTTATCTTTCAACCATAAGTATGCTGGGATTGCCATTTTATCTTCCTGATATTAGCTATCTGGTTATGTTATTATTTGTTTGGCGAAGATGGCAAGTTAATAAATGTTTTTTTTGGAAATATTTTTTTTGATGATTTATTTGTTACTTCTCCATTTTAAAATAACCGCTAATTAAATTAATAATATTAATAACTATTTCATGCCAAAAAATAATAATTAAAATTATTGATGTGTGAGTTAATTTGACTTAATAATTACAGGTCTGTTTTAAATGGGAAAACACAGCAGACCGCTCATGGGCATTAAGCCCGGTTTTTGAGGCAGTCACTCATCAGTGTGGGGTAGAGTAGCGGCATGAGTACAAAGGCATTATTAGTTATTCAGATGGGCGAGCCGCCGGAAGATGTTGCTTCTCAGGTTGGGCCGCAAGGGAAATGGTTTGCAGATACGCTGCCGGAAGGCGCCAATGCGCTGCGCGTGATTCGCCCCGATCTGGGGGAACCTTTGCCGCCGTTCGAGCAGCTATCGGCGGCGATCATTTCTGGTTCCTGGTCAATGGTGACGGATCGCCTGGACTGGAGCGAGTATACGGCCGGCTGGCTGCGCGAAGCGTTTCACGCCGATGTGCCGCTGCTGGGCGTCTGCTACGGTCATCAACTGCTGTCGCATGCTCTGGGCGGTACGGTGGGCGACAACCCCAACGGCGCCGAAATGGGGCTTCAGACGGTAACCTTGCATCCCGGAGCGGAAAACGTCAGCTGGCTGCGACAGCATCCTGAGCAATTTCAGGCTTACCTTAGCCATCGTCAGTCGGTGCTGGTGCCGCCCGAAGGGGCGCAGGTGCTGGCCAGTTCGGCGGTGGAGGGATGCCAGATTATTCGCTACGGCGATAACGCGCTGAGCGTACAATTTCATCCGGAATTTAATGCAGACATCATGCGGGCCTGTTTGCGGCGTAACGAAGTCCGTTTGCGTCAGTTGGGATTCGATTATGAACAGATGATGCAATTGAGCGATGAACCACGTTGGGCCAGAAAAATCCTGCTGGATTTTATTCAGCAATACGCGACCCGGTAGCCGCGCATCCCCGTTTTTATCGTCATGGACGACGCGTTGAACATCCCTCGTCAAGCCATCGCCTGCGGTAGTTGCGCGCAGGCGGTCGTCCTTCTGATTTTAGCCATCCAAACCGCATATCAAAATCACGCCCGCTTCAGAAATAATACAAATGATTATTATTTTTATTTTCAAATCAATAAATTGTGACGGCCAACGCAAACAATCTCGATTTTGTGATGGAATTGTTATTATTTAGATAAAAATTTGAGATTTTATTATTCCACATCATAATACCTAGAGTTAGTGGGGGTTTTGGCTGGTTTCGCCATCGTTTTATCCCTCCTTATAAAAAGAAAGAGTTTCACCTAATTGTGAGCAATGTGGTGTGAGGAGTTTTTCATGCAGGTCAGTAGACGGCAATTCTTTAGGATTTGTGCGGGCGGCATGGCCGGAACCACCGTGACCGCCCTGGGTTTTTCTCCGGCCGTCGCGCTGGCGGAAACCCGGCAATATAAATTACTGCGGGCCAAAGAAACGCGTAATAACTGCACTTACTGTTCGGTCGGGTGCGGCATTTTAATGTACAGCCTCGGCGACGGCGCCAAAAACGCCAAACCGTCGATTTTTCATATCGAAGGCGATCCCGACCATCCGGTCAGCCGCGGCTCATTGTGTCCGAAAGGCGCCGGGTTGATTGATTTTATCCATAGCGATCAGCGTCTTAAATATCCTGAATATCGCGCGCCGGGTTCGGATAAATGGCAGCGTATCAGCTGGACGGAGGCATTCGATCGCATCGCGCGCTTGATGAAAGCCGATCGGGACGCCAATTTCGTTGAAAAGAACAGCGCGGGCGTGACGGTCAACCGCTGGCTGACGACGGGCATGCTGTGCTCATCGGCCGCCAGTAATGAAACCGGCATGCTGGACCACCGTTTCGCCCGCGCGCTGGGGATGCTGGGGATAGATACCCAGGCGCGGCTGTGCCACGCGCCCAGCGTATCGGCGCTGGCGCCGACTTTTGGTCGCGGGGCGATGACCAATAACTGGGTGGATATTAAAAACGCCAATGTGGTGCTCGTGATGGGGGGCAACCCTGCGGAAGCGCATCCCGTGGGTTTTAAATGGGCGGTTGAAGCCAAAATCAAAAACGGCGCCAAGCTGATTGTGGTCGATCCGCGTTTTAATCGCACCGCGTCGGTTGCCGATCTCTACGCGCCCATTCGTGCGGGTTCGGATGTCGCCTTCCTGCTGGGGGTGATTCAGTATCTGCTCAGCAACAACAAAGTCCAGATGGAATATGTGAAGTCCTACACCAACGCCAGCCTGCTGGTGCGCGCGGACTACACATTCGAGGACGGCATTTTCAGCGGTTACGACGCGCAGACGCGCAAATACGATCGCGCTTCCTGGCTGTACGAACTGGATAAAAACGGCTTCGCCAAACGCGATACCACGCTGAGCCATCCGCGCTGCGTATGGAATCTGCTCAAACAGCACGTCAGCCGCTATACGCCGGACGTCGTCACCAATATCTGCGGCACGCCGAAAGAAGACTTTCTGACCATCTGCGACATTCTGGCCTCCACCTGCGTGCCGGACAGAACAGCCACCATTCTGTATGCGCTCGGTTGGACGCAGCACACCACCGGGTCCCAGATGATTCGCGCCGCCGGGATGATCCAACTGCTGCTGGGAAATATCGGCATGGTGGGGGGCGGCATCAACGCATTGCGCGGACACTCCAATATTCAGGGCTATACCGACCTCGGCTTGCTCTCGCTGCGGCTGCCGGGCTATATGGATTTGCCGTCGGAAAAACAGACCACGCTGCAAGACTATTTAAGCCAGATTACCCCCAACGCCCTGCTGCCCGACCAGGTAAATTATTGGAAAAACACGCCTAAATTTTTTATCAGCATGATGAAGAGTTTCTACGGCGATAACGCGCGTAAGGAAAACGACTGGGGGTTCGACTGGTTGCCCAAGTGGGATCAGAGTTATGACGCGCTGCACTACACGCAGATGATGATTGAAGGCAAGGTGAACGGCTACATCGCTCAGGGCTTTAACCCGATAGCCGCCTTCGCCGACTCGAACAAAGCGCGTGACGCGCTGAAAAAACTGAAATTTCTGGTGATTATCGATCCGCTGGCGACGGAAACCTCCAATTTCTGGCAAAACCACGGCGAACTCAACGAGGTGGACAGCGCCAGTATTCAAACGGAAGTGTTCCGCCTGCCGTCCAGCTGCTTTGCCGAAGAAAACGGCTCGATAGTGAATTCCGGGCGCTGGCTGCAATGGCACTTTAAAGGCGCGGAGCCGCCGGCGGAAGCGCGCCATGACGGGGTGATTCTGGCGGGCATTTTTCTGCGCCTGCGGGAAATGTACGCCAGAGAGGGCGGCGCCAACCCGGAGCCGGTGCTTAATATGGCCTGGAATTACCTCAATCCGGAAGATCCGACGCCGGAAGAGGTGGCGAAAGAGGGCAACGGTTACGCGCTGGAAGATCTGTACGACGAGCAGGGCAATCTGGTGCTGAAAAAAGGGCAACTGCTGGCCGACTTTTCGCAACTGCGCGATGACGGCGCCACCGCCAGTTTTTGCTGGGTGTATACCGGCTGCTGGACCGAGCAGGGCAATCAGATGGCGCGGCGCGATAACGCCGATCCATCGGGTCTGGGCAGCACGCTGGGGTGGGCCTGGGCCTGGCCGCAAAACCGCCGCATTCTGTACAACCGCGCCTCGGCCGACGAGCAGGGAAAACCCTGGGATCCGAAACGTGAAATCCTGCGCTGGGACGGGCAGCGCTGGCAGGGGATCGATATCCCCGATTATGGTAATGCGGCGCCCGGCAGCGGCGTCGGGCCTTTCATCTTGCAGGCGGAAGGCATGGGGCGCCTGTTCGGCATCGATAAGCTGACCGACGGGCCGTTCCCGGAACACTACGAGCCGGTCGAATCGCCGCTGGCGAAAAGTCCGCTGCATGAAAATACGCGCTTTAACCCGGCCGCCCGCCTGTATGAGGCCGACCGGCTACGCATGGGCGCGGCGTCTGAATTTCCCTACGTGGCGACCACCTACTCCATCACCGAACTGTTTCGTCACTGGACCAAACATGCGCGGCTGAATGCGATTGTCCAGCCGGAGCAGTTTGTCGAAATCGGCGAAGCGCTGGCCGAGCAGAAAGGCATCCGCGCCGGCGACATGGTGAAGCTCAGCAGCAAACGCGGTTACATCAAGGCGAAAGCGGTGGTCACCAAACGCATCCGCACGCTGATGATCGAAGGGCGACCGGTGGAAACCATCGGCGTGCCTTGTCATTGGGGGTTCGAAGGCACCACGCAGAAAGGGTTTCTGGCCAATATCCTGACGCCGCACGTCGGGGATGCCAATACCCAGACGCCGGAATACAAGGCGTTCCTGGTTAATCTGGAAAAGGCGTAGCGGAGAAAAATTATGGCCATGCAATCACAAGATATTATCCGTCGCTCCGCGACAAATTCCCTGACGCCGCCGCCGCAGGCGCGCGATCACCAGCAGAAAGTCGCCAAGCTGATCGACGTGACCACCTGTATCGGCTGTAAAGCCTGTCAGGTCGCCTGCTCCGAGTGGAATGATATTCGCGATGAGGTGGGGCATAACGTCGGCGTGTACGATAACCCGACCGACTTAACCGCCAAATCCTGGACGGTGATGCGTTTCTCGGAAGTCGAGGAGAAGGGCAAACTGGAGTGGCTGATCCGCAAGGACGGCTGTATGCACTGCGCCGATCCGGGCTGCCTGAAAGCCTGCCCGTCGGAAGGCGCCATTATTCAGTATGCCAACGGTATCGTCGATTTTCAGTCCGAACACTGTATCGGCTGCGGCTACTGCATCGCCGGCTGTCCGTTTGACGTACCGCGTATGAACAAAGAGGACAACCGCGTCTACAAATGCACGCTGTGCGTGGACCGCGTGGCGGTGGGCCAGGAGCCGGCCTGCGTCAAGACCTGCCCGACCGGCGCCATTCATTTCGGCACCAAAGAGGCGATGAAAGATCTGGCGGCGGAGCGCGTCCTCGATCTCAACAGCCGCGGTTATGAAAATGCCGGACTGTACGATCCGGCCGGCGTCGGCGGCACCCACGTTATGTATGTTCTGCACCATGCGGATAAACCCCAGCTTTATCACGGCCTGCCGGATAACCCGGCCATCAGCCCGACGGTGACTTTCTGGAAAGGGATCTGGAAACCGCTGGCGGCCATCGGTTTTGCCGCTACATTCGCCGCCAGCGTATTCCACTATGTCGGCGTGGGGCCGAATCGCGTAGAAGACGATGAAGAGGACGCGGATGAGGCGCATCATGAGGATAAGCAACATGAAGAAGAATAATCGGATTCAGCGCTATAGCGCGCCGGAGCGCATTAATCACTGGATTGTGGCTTTTTGTTTCGTGTTCGCCGCCATCAGCGGATTAGGCTTTTTCTTTCCTTCGCTCAACTGGATGATGAATATCCTGGGAACGGCGCAACTGGCGCGCATTCTGCACCCGTTTGTCGGCGTGGTGATGTTTGCGGCGTTTCTGCTGATGTTTTTCCGCTACTGGAAACACAATCTGATCAATCGCGACGACATCGAATGGGCTAAAAATATTCATAAAATCGCCAGAAATGAGGAAGTCGGCGACACGGGCAGGTATAATTTCGGCCAGAAATGCGTATTCTGGTTAGCCATTATCAGCCTCGTATTGCTATTGGCGAGCGGCGTGGTCATGTGGCGGCCCTATTTTGCCGACGCGTTCCCCATTCCGGTTTTACGCCTGGCTTTATTGGTTCATTCGCTGTCGGCGGTTGGGCTTATCCTCGTTATCATGGTGCATATCTATGCGGCATTGTGGGTGAAAGGGACGATAACCGCTATGGTGGAAGGCTGGGTGCCGGCCGCCTGGGCGAAAAAACATCACCCGCGCTGGTATCGCGAGTTACAACGTAAACAACAGGAAAAATAACCCTGATGAGTATCCGTATTGTTCCTCAGGAACAGTTAGAAAGTAATGAAACTTCAGCATCGGTGGGACATATCCCGCCGTTGCTTTTTGCTAATTTGAAAAGTTTATACAGCAGCCGCGCCGAGCGGCTGCGGCAGTTGGCGCAGGCGCATCCGCTGGGGGATTATCTGACGTTCGCCGCCGCCGTGGTGGAGGCGCAGCGGAAAGTGCTGCACGATCATCCGTTGCGGATGGATCTGTCCGAGGTACTCAAACAGGCCGGCAATCGTCCCCCGCTGGATATTTCGGCGTTTCCCCGCGATGAACATTGGCACGCCCTGCTGCGCGCGCTGATCGAAGAGCTGAAACCGGAAGCGGACGGGCAGGTGCTGGCGACGCTGGAAAATCTGGAGAAGTCGTCGGCGCAAGAGCTGGAAACCATGGCGACCGCGTTGTTTAACCATGAGTTCGGCGCGGAAATTAACGATAAAGCGCCGTTTATCTGGGCCGCGCTGTCGTTATTCTGGGCGCAGATGGCCAGCCAAATCCCCGGTAAAGCGCGGGCGGAGCCGGGCGAACACCGTCAGTTTTGCCCGGTGTGCGGCAGTATGCCGGTTTCCGGCGTGGTGCAGCTCGGCGCCGGCAGCGGGTTGCGTTATCTGCACTGCAATCTGTGTGAAAGCGAGTGGCACATGGTGCGGGTGAAATGCAGCAACTGCGAGGAGTCGAGCGATCTGAACTACTGGTCGCTGGACAGCGAAAATGCCGCCGTTAAAGCGGAAAGCTGCGGCAACTGCGGCACCTATCTGAAAATCCTGTATCAGGAAAAAGATCACCGGGTGGAAGCGGTGGCCGACGATCTGGCGTCGCTGGTGCTGGACGTGAAAATGGAAGAAGAAGGCTTTTCCCGCAGCAGCATCAATCCGTTCCTGTTCCCCGAAAGCGCAATCTGATCGCGAACTGGCGGGGAATTATCCCCGTCATCCGGGCCTGCCCCAGTCATTCCCGCCAGCCAACTTATTATCCCTACCAGCCAACTAACCATCCCCGCAGCCAACCGACTCGTCGCCTCCCGCCAACAAACTCATCATCTCCCGCCAACAAACTCGTCATCCCCGCAGTAGTAGGCGGGGATCACATGCTGAAACCGGAGATAGTCATTGACTGATTCCCGGTTACTCGCCCCATCTCTTCGGCGGCGTTCAAAAACATGCCCGCTGTTTTTGTGCGCAGGGAATAACGCAGAGGGGGGCAGGCATCACAAGCGTTAGAGTCTGCCGGCGGCAGGCGCATATGTTAGCTCGTCCGGCGCGCCAGCAAGACAAACGACGCGATGGCCAGCGCATAACAGATGGCGATCACCAGCGCCATGGACAGCGCGGAAGTGCCGAATAGTCCGGTCAGCGGAACGCTGACGGCGCCCAGGGTGAACATGCTGACGCCAAGTAACGCCGAGGCGCTGCCCGCTTTATCTCCCTGACTTTGCATCGCCAATGCCGATGCGCTGGGGCCGACGATACCGATAATGATAATGGTAAAGAACAGCGGGATCAGCAGCCAGATCAGCGATGCTTGCAGCGCGGTCGCCAGCAGCAACAGCAGCGACGATACGCCGGCGATAACCAGCCCGACCTTCAGCACCGGTATTTCTCCAAAATGACCGCTCAAGCGTGAGGATATCTGGGCGGAAAATATCAATCCCACGCCATTGATGGCAAAACATAAACTGAACATCTGCGGGCTAAGCCGATAGATCTCCTGCAAGACAAACGGCGAGGCGCCGATATAGGCAAACATCCCGGCCCCGGCGAAGCCCTGAGCCAGACAAAGCCCCATAAACTGGCGCTGCGTCAGCAGGTTGGCGACCGACAGGACCAGCGTTCCCACGCCGCCGGTCACCCGGCGCTGCGGCGGAAGGGTTTCGGGCAGGCGCAGGGCGGCAAGCAACAGCAGCAAAACGGCAATCACCGCCAGCGCAATAAATATTCCCCGCCAGTCGATAATGCTCAGTAACGCGCCGCCCATGACCGGCGCGACGATCGGCGCCAGACCGTTGATCAACATCAGCAAGGCGAAGAAGCGGGTCAACTCATGGCCGGAATAGAGATCGCGGGCTACCGCGCGCGACAAAACGGCGCCGCCGGCGCCGGCCAGCCCCTGAATAACCCGCGCGACGATCAGGTGATTAATATCCTGCGCCAGCGCGCACCAAACCGAAGCCAGCAGCAAAATAAACAGGGAGATCAGCAACGGTCGCCGGCGCCCCAGTTTGTCGCTGAGAGGGCCGAAAATCAGCTGGCCGACGCCCAAACCCAGCAGGCCGGCGGTCAGGCTTAACTGTGCGGCGGCGGTGGTCGTCGACAGTTCCGAGGCCAATTCCGGCAGCGCGGGCAGATAGAGGTCGGTACATAAAGGGCCAAGCGTCGCAAGCAGCCCCAGTACCAGTGCGTAACCCAAACGGGATGATTGCGTGGTTTTATTCATTGACGGTGGTTTCAGGGAAAGAGTGATGGAAGATATGCTGATAAAGCTGACTTAACATATCCGGCGAGGCCTTTTGGCTGGTCACGGCGCGAAACGCCGTGCCTTCAGACAAGACGGCCATTAATTCAACGCGCGCGGCGATTTGCGGCGCGCTCAAGGCGGGATAACGCTGTTGCAGCATCTCGGTCGCCTGCTGGAACAGCTTGTTATCGGCTTCTTGCAGGATCGCCGCGACGCGAGGATTGCGCGTGGCTTCGGCGGTCACTTCCAGCATCAGCGCATTATCATCTTCGCGGGTTTTCTCATCGCCCACCAGAATGCGCTCCGCCAGCATTTTTATCATTTGCGCGGAATGATCGCCGCTCAGCCTGAGAAGCTGTAATTTATTGTTCACGATCTGGCTGACCATTTCCTCAATGATGGCGTCTTTGTTGGCGAAGTAGCGATATATCTGGCCGACGCTAAGGTTCGCTTGCGAGGCGATGGCCGCCATCCCCGCGCCATGGAATCCCGCACGGCGAAAACAAAAGCGCGCCGCCGCGATGATCTGATCGCGGCGGGCGGTTATTCGTTCTGATTTGCTGATGGTTTTTTGCATAGTCTCTCCAATGTTGCAACGTTCACCCAGACAAACAGTAATCAACTTGGCGGACGATCTTATCGCGTTTTGTTAATTATGAGAATGAACGTTCATTCTCAATTATAAGGCATGATTTCCGCCCGGGGAAACGTTTTATTTTGTCGCGCGCAGGAAAAGCGGTCGTTACGGTGAATTGGTCGATAGCGATCGCGCCGGCCAGAAAGGCCGGCGCGGTTCTGATTCAGGCGAGAAACGTACGCTCATTAGCCAGCGAAAATCGATAGTCAGGGGTTTTCCGCTGATGCCGCCATGGCGTTTTTTCTTGCTTTGACATCGTTTGTTGATCGTCGGTTGACAGGTGAAATGAGGTTTGCCGCGTTTATCTGGCCTGAGCGGTCAGCAGATCAACCTTGCCGGCATCGCTGACGCGCGTCAGGTAGCCGGCGACGTGCGGTCCGAAGTGAATGCCTTTCACAATGCTCAGCGAGCGCAGAAGCGGGAACAGAATAAAGTCGGTGGTGGCAATCGTCTGTTTATCGGCCAATAGCGGCTCAAGCTCCGTCAGTTTGCGCTGCGCTTCGGCGATCAGCGCCGGGCTGTCGGCGATCAGCGCATCCAGATCGCCGAAGGCTTTCTCTTCGCGCAGACGGTAGGCTTCACGCGCTTCAGGCGTAGCCAGCTCTTTGAAATCCGCTTTGGTGAAATGCGGCACCGCCAGGTTGAAAATTACCCCGGAGGCGGCTTTGCACCATGTTTCAATGGCGGCATCGACCGGCTTGTCCGCGATTAGCGGCGTGCTGATGTTATCGACATAATGAACGATATCCATGCTTTCCGGCATAAAACTGCCGTCATCCTTCTGAAGGATGGGAACCACCTTACGTCCGACCATGCGGGTCGGGGTTTCAACGTCGCCTTCCATAATGACGGACAGATCGAAGGGGATCGCCTTCAGACCGAAAATCATTCTGGCTCTGACGCAGAACGGGCAGTGTTCATAAATGAAAAGTTTCATGTTTTGGCACCTTCAATGGGTAGGAAAACAGCAGAATACGGATCTTTATCCGACCTGTAACCATCATACTGCAAGTTGCCGCCGGGTGGGCCGTCGGCATATTGACGCGGGCGGGCTGTCGCCGGCCAACCCGCGTTGCGCGTGATAAAAAGCAATCTACCCGCCGGAGAATTAAACGCGTTGCCAGTCGCCGGCCGCTGGCGCCAGCCGCGTCGGCGCGGGTTTTTTCAACGCCGGCGCCGGGGAGTCGCCGCGCGTGTCGCCGATATTGAACGCGCTCATCAGTTCCACCAGTCTGGCGGACTGGTCGCTGAGGCTGTCCGCGGCGCTGGCGGATTGTTCAACCAGCGCGGCGTTTTGCTGGGTCACCTGATCCAACTGGGTGATGGCGTCGTTAATCTGGCCGATGCCGTGCTCTTGCTCTTCCGTCGTGACGCCGATTTCGGCAATCAATCCGGCGACGTGGCGGGCCTGCTGCACCAGTTCATCAATGGTGGCGCCTGCGCCGCTGACCAATGACGCGCCTTTTTCCACCGTCGCGACGCTTGCGCCGATCAGATCCTTGATTTCTTTGGCGGCCGATGCGGAACGTTGCGCCAGCGCGCGGACTTCGCCTGCGACCACGGCAAAACCGCGGCCTTGCTCGCCCGCTCTGGCGGCTTCTACGGCGGCATTCAGCGCAAGGATGTTGGTCTGGAAGGCGATACCGTCGATCACGCCGATGATATCGCCGATTTTCTGCGAGCTGCCGCTGATTTCCTGCATGGTCTGGACGATATTCCCCACCGCCTGTCCGCCCTGCGCGGCCGTGGCGCTGGTGGTGTTGGCCAACTGGGTCGCGGTGCGTACCGTATCGGCGTTTTGACGAATGGTCTGACTCATCTGTTCCATCGCCGCGGCCGTTTGTTGCAGGCTGGCGGCCTGTTCTTCCGTACGCTGGCTCAGATCGGTGCTGCCGGCCGCGATTTCTTTGGCGCCGGTGGCGATGGATTCGCTGCTCTGCCGTACCTGATGAACCATCACGAGCAGCTGTTCGCGCATGTCGTTCATGGCCGCCAGCAGGCTGCCGGCGTCGCCCTGGCGCAGCGCGACCTGCATGGACAGATTGCCTTCCGCCACCTGATGGGCGATTTGCGCCGCATAGGCGGGTTCGCCGCCCAACTGGCTTTTAACCGTACGGGTAATCAGCCAGGCGATCAGCGCGCCAATCAGCGCGCTGATGGCGGTGACGATCAGCAGCAACGTTCCCGTCGATTTTGCCTCATCCATAAAGCGATGCGACATCGCGATGGTATCGGCCTTGTGCTCCTGGATCATTGCGTCCAGCGCCGCGATCACCCGGTTCTGCGGTTCGATCACTTCAGCCAGAATATAGGCGCGCGCGCTTTCCTGCTCACCGGACAAGCTCATCTCAATCGCCTTTTTGACCGCTTCCGAGTACGCCGGACGGGTCGCATTCAGATTATCCAGCAGCTCGCGCGAGCGTTTGAGCTTCAGGTTCTTATCCAGCAGCGTCATTCGTTCGTTATCACTAACGATCAGGCGCTCAATTTGTTGATTGCTTTCCTGAATACGATGCTTATCGGTATATAAAGCCATGTCGCGAATCAATCGTGACGCGGTATTCATATTATCTTTGATTTCTTGCATCAAGATCAGGTTGGTTAGCCGGGTATTCGCCAGATAGTCCATATGGTTCGCTACGCTGACCAACTGGCCGCGTCCGAAAATCGCGGTGAGCAGGCCAAGTAAAATCACTAACGTAAAACCGGCGCCCAGCATTGAGCTGAGCTTCATATTTTTCAACTTATTCATAAATATCCTTTGCCATTTTATTCTTCCCTAACGAAGAGCGTCTTGTTTCGGAGGAGGGTTGTTGTGTCTACCCGTCATTTTGTTCGCGTCTTCCCTGCCGCGAATTGCTGCGGGAAACGGTCGCCGCGCCCGGCCGCAGAGTCGAGTTATGAGATAGCGAATTGGGGCGGAAGATTCTATTGGATTCCAAGGTTTAGATCGAGTTAATGTTTTGTTAATAATCTTTTGGCGAATGTGTTTTTCGGCCGTCATCGGCGCATTCCCTTGATGCGCATCCGGCGACTGCGCCGCAGTCGCCGGTTCGACGGGGTGTATTAAGACGACGTCAGGCGTTGCAGGGTCGTCAATTGCTCGACCGCCTCATGCATCGCATCCATTCCTTTGGCCGCTTCCTTCAAACGTCCCATATTGGCGGTTACGTTATGACGCTCCTGACTGGTTTCGGTGCTCATGACGGCGATCTGGTCGGCGGCTGAAATGCTTTGATTCGCCATATCCTGCGTGGTGCTGACGGTTTGCGCGGCGACGTTGCGGATACGCTCAATGGTGTCGACCGCCGAACGGATATTCTGCCTGGTGGCGTCGGCCTGTTCTTTGGAAGAGCGGGCCAGACGCCGGACCTCGTCGGCCACCACGGCGAAGCCGCGGCCGGCATCGCCCGCGCGTGCGGCTTCCACGGCGGCATTGAGCGCCAGCAGGTTGGTTTGATCGGCTATCGCGCTGATGCCGACGGTGATCTGCGTGATGCCGAGAGAAATCTGCTCCAGTTGGTTTAGCTCCTGCTCCAGATTGTTTTGCGCCGTGCGCGTCTGCATGGCCGCGGCGCTGATGGCGCGGATGCTGGACTCGGCGATGTCCAACGTTTCGGTCTGCCGGGTCGTGGCGTGCTCCAACTGCGGCAGCGTCGTCAGCAGCGGGTTGAGTTCTTCCTGATAAGCGACGACCCGCTGGATCACGCCGGACTGGATGCCGTGCATGGCTTCCCAGCGCCGCAGCGCCCGCTGGGCATAGTGGCCGGCGTAGGCCGCGTATTCGATGGGAAAATGCGTCATGGCTTTGACGTCGTGATCGAAAAACGCCAGCGCGGATAGCGTTTGGTTGATGGGGACGCCGAAAATCTCGCCAAAGCTGGAAAAACCGGCGGCCGGCACCTGATCAAAGAAGCCGGCGTGTTCCAGGCTGGCGGCGTTGTTCATTCTGCGCAACACGCAGTCATTCAGCAGCAGACCCGTGGGTTTGCCCTTATCGGCCAGGAACCGTTGCCAGTCATGGCGGGTGGCGGCGACAAAGTCCGTTGCCTGAAGAAGATACAGGCGATCGCCGAACGCTAAATCGCAGAAGAACGCGATGCGGTCGGGGTGAATGGCGGCGATCGAACGAATAAAATATTCGTTATCGACCTTCACCCCGAAGGTTTTCCCTGTCAGTTGATCGGCGATTTGCTCCGGTCGACAGCGCAGGTATTCGGCCAGCGCGCTGACGATCGGCTGGGGCCGTCCGTTGGCGTCGAAAACCGACCGGACGGTGCGGGCCACCGGATCGGCCTCCGCGACCAGCCAGCTTTGCTCCGTAGGGGTAAAGTTCTGGCTCTTGAACGGCGCAAAGGATTTCCCTTCAGCCATCTGGCAAAACACCAGCACGGCCTTGCCTTGCAGCACGCCGTCGCGGCGACCGATATAGGTGGCGCTGAAGTCGAGCTTGCCGCCGGCCGAGCCGCCAATCGCCAGGCAGGGAAAGCGGCCGCTGTCATACCATGCCTGCATCAGAAAACCTTCTGAGGCCGACAGGCCGTCGCAATAAATCATGGCGAAAGTGCGATCGGCGGAAAGCGGCATCTTGAGATTGAGCCGCTCCAGTTCCTGACGAATCGCCGCCACTCGCTCGCCGGCGCCGGCCTTTCCCTGTACATGCAAATCAATAACGTGAACTTCATGACGGGCGATCAATGTCTGCGGCAACCATAGCCAACTTCCCTGGCTTCCGCTCATTGCGCAATAGGTCGAGGTCTGCGGACGGCTGCACAGCGCGCCGGAGGATGAAAGGGCGATAACCGTCAGGTCGTCGTCTGAAAACCGCTGCCAGGCGCTATTGACCCTGGCGAAATCGGCATCGGGCGGCACGAACGCGAACAGCAGCCCCGAGGGGGCGGAAAGACCGATTTTACTCAACGAGGCGGGTAACGCATCACAGTTATAGACGCCGCTGGCGGGCGATTTGACGCCGAAAAGACTTGCTCCTGCACGGAAAGACGACAGCATTCCCATAGTAGTTCCCTCTCTTCAATTGAATCATGGAGTAAAACGAATCATTGAATCATCCGAGTCTAGCCTGCGACGTATTTTCTGAATGCGTTACGGGTCACGTTTATCCGCCGCATGAAAAGGCGGGGCCGGGCGCCGCGTCGCCCGGCTTATTATCAGGCGATTAGTCGCGAATAAATTTCACGCCCGGCCTGGCGCGTTCGTCCACGCTTAACTCAAACACATCGGGGCGGGCATAGTGACCGACCACATCGAAATCGTAACGAGCGCGTTTAAGCTCCCGCGTATCGATTTCCGCGCTGATCAGACCGCTCTCGTTTTTGAACGGGCCGGCCAGAATATCGCCCAGCGGGCCGACGATCACGCTGCCGCCCTGAATCAACGGCCGGTTTTCATCCCAACCCGCGACGCTGATCCCCAGTTCTTTCGGCGAGGGTTGCACCTGACAGGCGCTGACCACGAAACACCGCCCTTCATGCGCGATATGACGCATGGAGCACAGCCACATATCGCGTTCGTCGACCGTCGGCGCGCACCAGATCTCCACGCCTTTGGCATACATGGCGGTGCGCAGCAGCGGCATATGGTTTTCCCAGCAGATTGCCGAGCCGATGCGTCCGGCCTCCGTCTCAACCACCGGCAGCGTGGAGCCGTCGCCCTGACCCCAGATCAGGCGTTCGGTGCCGGTCGGCATGAGTTTGCGGTGTTTCGCCGCCAGTCCCAGCGTCGGTTCGAAAAACAGCGATGAACAATATAACGAACTGCCGGACCGTTCGATGACGCCGACCACCAGCGCCGCGCCGGTGCGGGCGGATAAACCGGCCAGCGCCTCGGTTTCCTCGCCGGGCGCTTCGATGGCGTTGTCGAAATAGCGCGCGAACGCTTCCCGTCCTTCCGGTAACCGATACCCGAGATGCGTACCGAATATCTCGCCCTTGGGATAACCGCCGAGCACGGCTTCCGGCAGCACCACCAGTTTTGCGCCGCTGGCGGCGATGGCTTTTTCATAGGAAAGAATGAGTTTCAGCGTATCGGCTTTACCGCTGGGCAAAGCGCCGATTTGCAGCGCGGCGACGATGGATTGAGTCATGGCAAAAAACCTCTGAAGGGACGGAGACCTGATGATATAGAATGCGCTGTTACCAATGAAGAGCGAATGGTTGCTAATCGATATGAATGATATGAATATCGTCAGGGCCGACCTGAACCTGTTAAAAGTGTTTGAAGCGCTGTATGAAGAAGGCAGCGCCAGCCGGGCCGCCATCCGTCTGCATGTCACCCAGTCGGCGGTCAGCGCCTCGCTTGCCCGTCTGCGCGAGCTGTATGGCGAGCAATTGTTTCAGCGTACCGGCCACGGGCTGGCGCCGACGCCGCTGGCCAGTCAGCTAAAACCCGTCGTGACGGAGGCGTTAAACCGGTTTCGCCAAAGCCTGTCGATGGTCTCCCCGCAGGCCGAAAGCTATGAAGGGCGCTCGCTGATTATCGGGCTTTCCGACGACTTTGAAATCGCCATCGGCTCCCGGCTGATCGCCATTATGGCTGAACGGGCGCCAAAACTGCGGCTGATTTTTCGTCAGACGCATAGCCAGATTGTGTCGAGCGCGCTGATGGAGCGCCAAATCGATATTGCGATTACGTCCGGCGGCTTTTCCAGCCGCGCGTTGAGCCACGCGTGGGTGGGGGAAGGGGAGTATGCCTGTCTGGTCGATCCTGCATTTCATCCGGCCGATGAGTGCATGGACCTGGAACGCTTTGTGGCGAGCGATCACATCCTGATCTCATCCGGCGGTTTTATCGGCATTGTGGATGAGGCGCTGGCGGCTGCCGGTCTGAAGCGTCATGTCACGGCCGCCACTACCCATTTCGCCGCGCTGCCGTATCTGCTGAAAGGATCGCCGGCGATAGCCACCATTCCGGCGCATGCCGCGCTGGCCATTGCCGGCAACGGCGGATTACGCCTGTTGCCGTGTCCGGTCGGTTTGAGCCGTTATCCCATCGAGGTGGGCTGGCGCGCCGCCGGTTCATTCGACAAAATTGAAATCAAGGTTAAGGGCGCGATAGAGGAATGTTTCAGGCAACCGTAGCCGGATGTAAGGCTACGGCCGTCGGCAATCAGCCTTTGCGCAGACGCACCGCCAATCCTTTCAGGAAATAACGCAGCACCTGATCGCCGCAGGCGCGGTAGTTTTTGTGTTCCGGCGCGCGCAGCATGGCGGTCAGTTCCGGCTGCGACAGGCGGAAATCCTGCGACTGAAGAATTTCCTGAATATCGGTGGTTTTCAGCGCGAATGCTACGCGCAGTTTTTTCAGGATGATGTTATTGGTGATCCGGCGTTCGATTTTGGGGGCCGGGCGGCTGTCGTCTCTGCCGCGCCTGTGGATAATCAGCCCATCGAGAAACGCGCCCATCAGCACATCCGGGCAGAGCTGGCAGCCCTCTTCCTCTTCTTTTTTGACGAACGCGGCCATTTGCTGCGGCGTGACGCTGACGTCCATCAGCGCCAGAATTTCAATCAATTGTTCGTTATTCAGGTTTAGCATGTAGCGCACGCTACGTAATACATCGTTATTTATCATTACCGGATGATTCCCGCCGCTGATGATCATTATGGCCGGGTAGTATAAAGCGATCCGGCCGTAAACGCAGTAAAGGATACCTCGGCGGCGGCGGGCATTGCCGCGTCGGTCAGTGGAAGGTCTCTCTGCCGGTGAAATGACCGACCCAGCCCGCCGGGTTGGTAAAGATGCGGATAGCGACAAAATCCGGGTATTCGCCGCTGTCGAACCAGTGCGGCGTATTGGCCGGCACGCGCAGCAGATCGCCGGCTTCGCAGGTCAGGCGGAAAACGCGGTCGTTAATCGGCACAAAAAAGGTGCCGCTGCCGTGGACGAAAAAGCGCACTTCATCTTCGCTGTGGGTGTGCTCATGCAGAAATTTCTCCCGGAGTTCCTGACGTTGCGGGTGGTCCGGCGTCAGGCTGATCACATCCGACGAGGTATAGCCTTCCTGTTGTTTGAGTCGTTCGATATCCGCGCGGAAATGCGCCAGCAGCGCTTCGCTGTCGGCGTCATGGCTGATGCCGTCGGTCGGCCAGCGCTCCAGTTGAATGCCGGCGCCGGCAAGCAGCGCGGCGATCTCGTCGAAGCGGGTCAACTGTTGAACCGGTTGGGCTGTTTGCGGACGCTGAAAAATAGAGAGTGTGGTCATGGTTGTTACCTCAGGCCATTAGCAAGAATCCGTTAACCATCATCTTTATAGGGGTAAAAAACAAGACGCTTTATTTATATCTTATTCCAGCATTTTCCAAGAAAAAAAACGAATATGTTAATATTTTCAACCACTCGTTAACACCAATCCCGATTAGTTAATAGCGATTATCACTTTTGTTATTTAGATTTAAATTTTTCTACTGTTAGCATCATTTACCGCTATTAACTGTATAAAAATCAGGATGAAAACCATGATCGTTCATTTTCGTCGTTTGGGATCGCTGGCGTTACTGCTTGGTCTGGCCGGCAGCGCGCAGGCAGCGGATGAGGCGCTTTCACTCAAGGGAAAAACCATCGGCGTGGCTGTGGTGGGAACACAGCATTTTTGGGATCGCGAGGCTTATAAAGGAGCCACGGCGGAGATAGAAAAACTGGGCGGCAGCGTGGTGGGCGTGGACGGCGGACGCGACAACCAGGTGCATGCCAATAACCACGATATTTTGCTGGCGCGCAAGGTGGATGCGGTCATCAGCATTCTGGGGGACAGCGCGGTAGAGCCCAAGTTCAAGGCGCTGCGCGACGCGGGCATCCCGGTCTTTACCGTCGATCACGTTTCGCCGTACTCCATCAACAACACCACCTCCGACAACTACGCCATCGGTTCGACCATCGGCCGCTACACGGCGGATGTGCTGGGCGGCAAGGGCAATGTCGCGGTGTTCAATGCGTTCTCCAACTCGCTGCGCATTTGCGGCATTCGTTACGATCTGTGGAAGTACGTGTTGCAGGACTATCCCGGCATCAAAATTATTCAGCCGGAGCTGGCGGAGCAATACTCCAATTCGCCGGAAGATGCGCGTAAGAAAACCCTTGAGCTGCTGAGCCAGCATCCGAAAGGCACGCTGGATGCGATTCACGTCGCCTGCTGGGATCAGCCGGCCATCGGCGTGGTGCAGGCGCTGGAAGAGACCGGACGCGACAAGGACGTGAAGGTGACGGCGATCGACGCCGGCCCGGAAACGCTGGAAATCATGGCGGAGCAGGGCAGTCCGTTTGTCGCCAACGTCGCGCAGCAGCCGCATTTGATTGGCTCGCTGTCGGCGAAGAACGTGGCGCATTACTTTGCCGGCGAAACGCTGTTGCCGCAAACCTTTGTGCCGGTCTTGCCGGTGAAAGGCGAAGCCGAGGCGAAAGCGGCCTATAAGCAACTCGGCTACGGCGAACTGAAGTAATCATGACGGCGAATGCAGGCGCGTCGGAGCCGGCCTCCGCGGGGCTGGTGATGACGCGGATTAACAAGCGCTTCGCCGGCGTTGCCGCGTTGGAGGATGTTTCGCTGCATGCCGCGCCGGGCGAGATCCACGGCCTGATTGGCGAAAACGGCGCCGGAAAATCCACCCTGATCAAGATCCTGGCCGGAGTGTATGCCCCGGATAGCGGTTCCATCCTGTTCGACGGTCAGCCGGTGCATCCTGTGACGCCCGCCGTCGTGCATGCTCACGGCGTACGGGTGATTCATCAGGAATTACATCTGATCCCGCATTTCACCGTCGCGGAATCGGTGTTTATCGGTCAGGAGCGCCGTCACCGCTGGCTGGGGCTGGACCGACGGGCGATGCGCCGTGAGGCCGAGCGTTTCTTTCGGCAGACGCTGAATCTGCCGATGGATGCCGACCGGTTAATTCGCGATTTAAGTCTGGCTGAACGCAAGCTGGTGCAGATTGCGCGGGCGCTGATCGACGGCGACGCCAGGCTGGTGGTGTTTGACGAACCGACGGCGCCGCTGGAGGCGCGGGAAGCCGGTCAATTGCTACAGACTATTCTGGCGTTGAAGCAGCGCGGCATCGCTATTATCTATATTTCCCATTATCTCAATGAGATAGCTGATATTTGCGACCGTGTCACGGTATTGCGCAACGGTCGCAAGGTCGCGACGCTGGAGGCGCAGGCGGCGCAAAATATCGACGGAATGATCCATCTGATGGTGGGACGCGACATCAACACTCTGTTCGCGCCGCCGCAACGCGCCGTTGCCGACGGGCGTCCCTTTTTGCAGGCGGATCGCCTTACCGACGGGCGCTATTTTCGGCCCGTCAATTTTTCGGTGGCGCATGGTGAAATCGTCGGCATCGCGGGGCTGCTCGGATCGGGGCGCGAGGCGGTGATTGATGCGCTGTATGGATTAACGCCGGCGCGCGGCGGACGCCTGTTGATTAACGGCGTGGCGCGCCGTATTCGCTCCCCGGTACAGGCCATCGCGCTGGGGATGGCGCTGGTTCCGCGCGATCGCCGCCACCTGGGGCTGATTTTGCCCTGGTCGGTGGCGGATAATATCAATCTCTCGTCGCTGCCCGCGGTGGCGCGTCACGGCTGGCTGCGGCGCGCAAAGGCGAAACTGCGGGCGCGGCAACTGGCCGATAAGCTGGATATCCGGCCGCGCGAGGTGGAGCGGCCGGTGCGTTATCTGAGCGGCGGCAATCAGCAGAAAGTGATTCTGGCCCGCTGGCTGAGCACGGACGCCTCGCTGTTTATCCTTGATGAGCCGACGCTGGGCGTGGATATCGGCGCCAAAGCGGAAATCTACCAGCTCACCCGCCGACTGGCGGAGCAGGGGCGCAGCGTGATGGTTTCTTCCAGCGACGCCGGCGAACTGCTGGGGCTGTGCGACCGTATTCTGGTGATGTGGCGCGGCGAACTGATCGCCGATGTCGGTACCGAGCAACTCTCGCTGGATACGCTGCTGGCGCTGACCAGCGGCGGCCGGGAAAAGGAAGCGATATGATACGCGATGCCGGTTTGCCGTCGGCCGACGCCCGTCCGTCGGCGCTGCTCGATAAAATCCCGCTGCTGTTATTTGCCGCGCTGTTGCTGTTCCTGTGCGTACAGGCGCCGTACTTTCTCTCCTGGCAGAACATCGCCATTATTCTGCGTCAGACGGCGCCGCTGGCGATCCTGTGCTTCGGGCTGGTGTGCGTGATCGCCGGCGGCGGCGATGATGTGGTGGCGGGCGGCATCGATCTGTCGCTGCCGGCCATTGCGGTGCTGGCGGTGGCGATCGTCAGCCACGGGCTGACCAACGGCGGCGACGGCTATCTATGGCTGACGCTGCTGGCGGTGTCGGCCACGCTGCTGGCGGGCGGGCTGAATGCGCTGCTGGTGGTGCTGGTGCGTCTGCCGCCGCTATTGGCGACGCTGGCGTGTTCCGTGGCGCTTACCGGCCTGACCAATCTGCTGACCCGGCAACGCCGTATCAGCGTCATTGATCCTGCTATCGTGGCGTTTCGCGATAACAGTCTGCTGGGTTTGCCGCTGGCGGTATGGTTCATGCTGCTGGTGTTTATCCTGTTTCAATTTATTGTCCACCATAGCCGCTGGGGTCAACATTTACAGGTGGTCGGCGGCAATCCGGAAACGGCGCAGATGTCCGGTCTGTCCGTCCGCGGGCTGGTGACCGGCTCCTATCTGCTGGCGGCATTGGCGGCGGCGCTGGCCTCGTTAACCCTGCTGGCGCAAGGCTCCGGCAGTTCGCCCGGCACGGCGGAGCCGCTGCTGCTGGAAATGGTGCTGGCGACCTTTATCGGCGCGTCGTTTTCCCGCCGCCGGGTGGTCACTATCTGGGGCGCGTTGTTGGGGGCGCTGTTGGTGAATGCGTTATCAAACGGTCTGGCGCTGTTGCGGGTGGATATCTTCTGGGTAGGCGCCATCAAGGGTGTGTTGATTTTGCTGGTGCTCGGCGCGGGCTCGTTGCAGCAACGGAGGAACGGATCGTGAAGCTGAACGTGATGCCTTCTTTCCCGGCCCTATTCCGGCAAGGCAATCCGCTGCTGACGCTGTTTGTCCGCTACGGTTTTCTGCTGATTCTGCTGGCGTTTTTGCTGTTCTTTGCGCTGAGTAATCCGCTGTTTCTGACGTTCGGCAACTGGGCCAATCTGGTGCAGGGCAGCGCGGTGCTGCTGATCGTGGCGCTGGCGATGACGTTGGTGGTCGCCGCCGGCGGGATTGATTTGTCGGTCGGGGTGGCGCTGGATTTCGGCGCCGCCTTCGCGCTGATCGCGCTTAAGGTTTATCAACTGCCGTGGCCGGCGGCGGTGCTGGCGGCGCTAATCGGCGGCGCGCTGGTCGGTCTGCTGAACGCATTGCTGATTATTTATTGCCGGATAAAACCTTTTCTGGCCACGCTGGGCACCTGGTTTATCGGCAGCAGCATCGAGCGTATTTATACCGACGGCGGCGGCCCGATAGCCTATCGCCGCATGGCGCCGGAGTATCACCAACTGGCGGTCGGCGATCTGTGGGGGATCCCGCAGCCGATCCTTATCGTGCTGGCGCTATTAATCATTTACTACCTGTTGTTTGAGCGCGCCGTCGTCGGTAAGCGCCTGCACGCGATTGGGCTGAACACCCCGGCGGCGCTGATCGCCGGCGTTAATGTGCGTCGGTCGCTGTTCTGGCTGTTGATTGCCGCCTCCGTAACCTGCGCCGTCGGCGGCGTTATTTTATCCGCCAATCTGCGGCAGTTCACCCCGCTGGCGGGACAGGCCTATCTGATGGACGCCATTGCGGCGGTATTTATCGGTACGGCGTTTCACGCGCATGGGCGGCCGAACGTGCCGGGTACGCTGATCGGCGTCCTGTTCCTCGGCATGATCGCCAACGGTCTGAATCTGATGGGATTAAATTTCATGCTAAAAGACGCCCTGACCGGCATTATTCTGGTTGTCGCGCTGGCGCTGTCGTTCCTGCAAGGGCGTCTGCGTCAGCGCCTGTGAGCGGCGTCGGCAGAATCTATATGGGTATCAAGGAGTCAATGTGAGTCAGTTTGATGCGGTTTTTGTCGGATTAACCATTCTGGACGTCGCCGGTCGTTCGGTCAGCGAGCTGCCTGCCGGCGGCGATGTGCGCTTCATCGAACAGATCCGCCTGAACCCGGCCGGCACCGCCAGCGGCGCGGCGATGAACGCCGCCAAGTTGGGGATCCGCACCGCCACCGCCGCCTGTCTGGGGGAAGATGAAAAGGGCGATTTTATTCTTGGCGTCTACCAGCGGCTGGGGATCGATTGTTCGCTGGTGCAGCGTACCCGCGAGGCGGAGACCTCGGCCACCATTCTGGCGATCCGCCCGGACGGCGAGCGTTCGGCGTTGCATTACCGCGGCGCGTCCGATCGGTTGTTTATCGAGGAACAGGATTTCGACGCGGTGTGCGATACGCGCTTTTTGCATCATGGCGGCACCGGCCTGCTGGCGAGGATGGATCAGGGGCAGAGCGCCCGACTGCTGCGCCATGCCAAAGCGCGCGGGGTCACCACCAGTCTGGATTTGATTGCGCCGGATAGCGCGACGCTGTCGCTATTGACGCCGCTGTTGCCCTATGTCGACTATTTTATGCCGTCGCGTCAGGAAGCGATCTTTTTGTCGGGCAGGGATAATCTGGCCGACAGCGCGGCGTTCTTTCTTGAGCGCGGCGTCGGCGTCTGTATCTTCAAATCCGGCGCCGAGGGGTCTTACGTCTTTGGTCAGGACTTCTCTTTGCATATTCCGGCTTATCAGGTGGCGGTGGCCGACACCACCGGCTGCGGCGACAGTTACTGCGGCGGGTTTATCGCCGGGCTGGCGCGCGGCTGGGATCTTGAGCGCGCCTGCCGCCTCGGCTCGGCGGTCTCGGCGCTGGTGGCGACCGGATTGGGTTCCGACGCCGGCGTCGTCGACTGGGAGCATACCCAGCGATTTATGGCGCAAACGAAGACGTTGTGACCTGTCGCTGTTTATGGGATTACCCCACCCCAACCCTCCCCTTCGCAGGGGAGGGAGTTGACTATCCCCCTGCGCAAGCAGCTCTTTCTTATACACAAATGCGGGAGCGTTGACGGGGTTGGTTGTTACGCGGCGTAAAAAATTATGCTGAGGAGATAGCAGGCTTAGGATGAGCCGCATGGATGCGGCGAAAGCTTGCGCCACGTCGGGAACGTGTCGCAAGCGGTCCGTTAAGCCTGATACCGACGAAGGCACCGCGCAGCGGCATAATTTAGCCACAAGCCCGGGTTCGTAGGGTGGTGGCGCTTGAACCACCCTGCGTCGGGCGCGTGCTGCGACATAGCATAGAAATGACGGCCTTCTCGCGCACGAAATAACACTGAGCCTACATATACCGTTATCGGTAAATATGTGACTAAGAGACAGTGTCAAGGGGGAGGCCGGGAGGAGGTAGCGGCAGGCGTCGTCAGTCAATTGATTGACCCCACCCCGACCCTCCCCTTCGCAGGGGAGGGAGTTTTGCTCCTCCCCCTATCAAGGGCTGTCTCTTAGTCACATTTTTATGCGGACTCAGAGGCAGTTTCGTGCGCCACAATGCCGCCATTTCCATGCTACGTCGTAGCACGCGCCCGACATAGGGGGCTCAAGCGCCAGCCCCCTATGAACCCGGGCTTGTGGCTAAATTATGCCGCTGCGCGGTGCCTTCGTCGGTATCAGGCTTAACGGACCGCTTGCGACACGTTCCCGACGTGGCGCAAGCTTTCGCCGCATCCATGCGGCTCATCCTAAGCCTGCTATCTCCTCAGCATAATTTTTTACGCCGCGTAACAGCCACCTCCGTCAGCGCTCCTGCATTTGTGTATAAGAGACTGTATCAAGGGGGAGGCAAGGAGGGGGTCAACGCTCAACCTACTTCCACGCATACAACAGCGGTTCGCCGCTGACAAAGCGCTCCAGCTCGGCGGCGATCATGGCGGTGTGTTTGCTCAGGGTTTCCCGCGTGGCGCCGGCGATGTGCGGGGTGATCACCACGTTGTCGAATTCGGTGACGAACGGATGATGCCGCCACAGCGGTTCGCTGTCGTAGACGTCCAGCGCGGCGCCGGCCAGCCGTTGGTCGCGCAAGGCGGCGATCAGATCCGCTTCCCGTATTACCGCCGCGCGCGAAGTGTTGATCAGGTAGGCGTGCGGCTGCATGCGGTTGAGCAGCGCGGCGTTAACCAGGTCTCTGGTCTGCGGGGTGCTGTTCAGGTGCAGACTGACGAAATCAGACTCGGCGAACAGCGTCTCCAGCGTGGTTTTGCGCACGCCGGGCTCGTCTATTTCTTCCGCCGCAACATAGGGATCGGCGATCAGCAATTGCATGCCGAACGCCCGCGCCAGCCGGCCCACCCGTTTGCCGATGCTGCCGTAGCCGACGATCCCCAGCGCCTTGTTGCGCAGCTCGCTGCCCTTAAACACCTCGTAAGGGCTCTCTTTGGTGACGTCCCAAACCACATCCTGCCGCAGACCGGCCTGCGTAGCGCTGTTTTGCCGATCGTCGCGGGTGAACTCGCCGCGTTTTAACGCCGCGTGCGCCTGCGGAATATGGCGCGCGACGTTGAGCATCAGCGCCAGCGTCAGTTCCGCGGCGGCGTCGGCGTTGCGCCCCGGCGTGTAGATCACCGGAATGGCGCGATCGCGGGCGGCGGCGACGTCGATATTCACCGGGTTGGCGCGGGTACAGGCAATCAGCCGCAGACGCGGGCAGGCGGCAATCACCTCGGCGGTGATATCGTCATAGCTGGTGATGAGGATCTCCGCGTCCCGCGCCAGCGCAATCAGCGCCGCGGCGCTGAGTTTGGGCTTGCCGACGGCCCAACCGTCTAAAACCAACTCGCCCAAACGACGAAACCGATCGAGGTCGCCGGCATATTCGGCGGTAAAAATGATTTTCATGATGGAAATGTGCCTTCTGCAAGCTGGTTCAGCGCCTGTTCGCGGGCCTGCCACAGGGGTTGCAACTGGTCGCGCAACTGGCGAAAGACCGGAAACAGCGTCTGGTAATGGCGATGCGCGCGCGGATTGGGCGCAAACGTCTGCCGACCCTGGTTGCCCGCCAGATCGGACGGTACGATTTTTTCGCCGACGGCCAGCGCGGCCAACATCGCCGCGCCGCGAGCGCTGAGCTCTTTCGCCGGGCTGGCGATCACCTTGCGTCCGGTGCAGTCGGCGATGATTTGCAGCCAGTAGGGCGAGGCCGCGCCGCCGCCGGCGATATAGAGATCGCCGCCGTCAGGGTAATCGGTCAGCGAGTCCTTGATAGCATAGGCCAGCCCTTCGAATACCGCCCGCAACAGGTGCGCATTGGTGGTGTGCTGACCGATGCCGAAAAATCCCGCTCGCGCCGACTGATTGTAAAACGGCGCGCGTTCGCCGTTCAGATAAGGCTGATAAAACACGCCGTCGCTGCCCGGCGCAATGCGGCTGATTCGCTCGCCAAGCTCCTCGAAGTCGGCGGTATCCGCCAGATGCGCCAGCGCCCAGTCAATATTCGGCGTGCCGGACTGCATGGCGAACAGGTTAAGGTAATGTCCCGGCCAGGCATGAGCGACAAAGCGCGTTTTGGCGCTGACGCGCGCCAGTCCGCGACAGACAATCCCGGTACAGCAGGTGGTGCCGAGAATGGTGAAAATATCCCCGTCGCGCACCGCGCCGATGCCCAGCGCCGCGGCGGAGACGTCCAGCGCGCCTGCGCCGATCGGGGTGTTAACCGGCAGGCCGGTGAGGGCGGCGATGTCGTCGCTCAGCGCGCCGGCGATCGCCTGCGGTTGCAGCAGCGGCGGAAACAGAGGACGGAACGCGCCCAGCTCCAGCGTATCCAAGACGGTATCCGACAAGGTTTCGCTGCGCAGATCCAGCAGCGAGGTGCCGGCATCGGTTAATTCAAGGTTGGCCCTGCCGGTCAGGCGAAAACGCACCCAGTCTTTGGCGAAAAAGAAGTAGTCGGCCGCGCTCAGCGACTGGGGCTGATGCCGCGCCAGCCAATGCAGGATCAGGCTGCTGTTGCAAGGCAACAGCGGGGAGCCGGTGGCGGCGAAAAACGCGGCCTCAAGCGCCGGATCCTGTTTCAACTGCGCGACGCGTTGCGCCGTGCGGGTATCGCTCCACAGGATGGCGCGACGCACCGGTTCTCCCTGACGGTCGCTCAGCCAGACGCCTTCCCCCTGACCCGCCAGCCCGATGGCCTTCAGTCGTCCATGCCGCAGCAGGGGGGAGCGCGCCAGCGTGGTCAGAGTCGTCAGCACGCCTTGCCATAAGCCGGCCATATCCTGTTCCGCATAACCCGGCAAGGGCGTCTCGGTGGCGTTGGCGGCTGAGGCGATCTGATGTTCATTGAACGCGGAATCGAACAGCACCGACTTCACTTTCGAGGTGCCGATATCAATGCCTATGTAGTAATCCATCCGTCATTCACCTTCTGTATTGCGGGCGAAATCAGGGTAATGGAAAATCCGACGGCGCTATATGCCGATATCGGCAAAGCAAATCATCAGGGGAGAAATAACCCGTGGGCGGGGAACGCGGTTTTCGCGACGCTCAGGGGGCGACCACCACCACCTGCAATCCGCTGGTCAGCCATGCGTCGAGCTGATGTTGGAGCGCCTGGGTCAGCGGGCCTGCGGTAACCAGCACCCAGAGCTTGTCCGGCTGCACTTCCGGCGTGATGTCGTCAAGCGCGGCGCCCAGCACGTCGAAATGGAACGCGGCGGTAGAGCGTTTCAGCGCTTCCAGCCATACTTCCGTGTGATCGCGTAAATGCCAGCCGGCCAGAAAGGCCTCCTGTCCGCGACGGCGGCGGTTGCTTGCCAGACAAAACGCGCTGTATCCGACGATCTGACCGTCGAGCACGGCGCGCAGCGTGCGTACCGCGGCATGGTTACTGCTCAGCCGCATCCGCAGCGGGCGCAATACGTTATCCACCAGCGCGGCGCGCGGATATTCGCGCCCCGTTTCATAAAGAAGATGGCGCAGCGCGGACACCTGGCCCTGTTGCAAATGCGCCAGCATTTTATCCTGCAAGCGGCGCCAGTTATCTTCCGGCGCATAGCCGTGCGCGCCGTCGGCCAGCAGCGGTTTGACCTGACCGATCGAGACGCCTTTTTTCAGCCAGACCAGGATGCGCTGCACCTGCTTGAGGTCTTCATCATTATAGAGCCGGTGGCCTCCCGGCGTGCGCTGCGGCTGCAACAAACCGTAACGGCGCTGCCAGGCGCGCAGCGTAGCCGGCGTGATGCCGCATTGTTCAACGAATTCGCCGATGGTATAGACTGCCATAAATGCTTACGAAGCCATTGTTATGTAGGGATAGTCAGAAGGTAACGCCGGGCGCAAAGTTATACAAATGTTTTATCTTGTACAACCTTGACGCGCCCGGCGTCGGGCGCGTGCGGTGGCGCGGCTTCAGAATGGCGATAGGCCGGCGGAAAACAACGCCATCGATCAGAGGTTATTTTCCTGCGTATTGAGCGCCTGGCGCAGATCCTCTATCAGATCCTGCGGGTTTTCAATGCCGACGGACAGGCGCAGCAACTGCGGCGTGATGCCTTTCAGCAGCCGTTTTTCCAGCGGCACGGAGGCGTGGGTCATGGCAAAGGGCTGACTGATCAGGCTTTCGACGCCGCCCAGACTTTCCGCCAGCGTGAAAAGCCGGGTTCGCTGGATAACCGCGCGGGCATAGCCTTCGTCGCCCTGCAAACGCACCGAGATCATGCCGCCTGCGGCGGACATCTGGCGCTGCGCCAGCTCATGCTGCGGGTGGCTGGGCAGTCCCGGATAATAGACCTGCTCCACCTGCGGCTGTTGTTCCAGCCAGCGGGCGAGCAGCAGGGCGTTTTCACTGTGGCGCGCAATACGCAGCGACAGCGTGCGAATGCCGCGGATGGTCAGGAAGCTGCTGAACGGATCGAGGATGCCGCCCACCGCGTTTTGCAGATAGCCGAGCCGCGTGGCCAGATCGCTGTTGTCGCCCACCACGGCGAGCCCGGCGATCACATCCGAGTGGCCGTTCAGATATTTGGTGGCGGAATGCACCACGATATCGAATCCCAGCTCCAGCGGCCGTTGCAGGGCCGGCGAGGCGAAGGTGTTGTCCGCCACGCTGATCAGATCATGGCGACGGGCGATGGCGGCTATCGCCGCCAGATCCGCCAGCTTCAGCAGCGGATTGGTGGGCGTTTCCACCCAAATCATACGGGTCTTCGGGGTGATGGCCTGTTCCAGCGCCTGAAGATCGGCCGGATCGACATAGGTCACCTGTAGCCCGGCGCTGCGCTTGCGTACGTTTTCCAACAGCCGCCAGGTGCCGCCGTAAAGATCGTCCACCGCCACCACGTGGCTGTCGTGATCGAGCAGTTCGAGAATGGTCGCGCTGGCGGCCAGGCCGGAGGCGAAAGCGAATCCCCGGCTTCCGCCCTCCAGTTCCGCGATGGCGGCTTCCAGCGCGCTGCGGGTCGGATTGCCGCTGCGCGAATACTCGTAGCCGGTATGTTCTCCCGGCGCGGGTTGCGCAAAGGTCGAGGTGGCGTAAATCGCGGGCATTACCGCGCCGGTGCTGTCGGGCGTGTAGCCGGCGTGGACGGTTCGGGTATCAAAACGACTCATAACATATTCCTTGTATCAGAAAGCGAGCGGGGCCAAACGCGCATTTAGCGTAGCGCTTGTCGCCAGTGGTTCAGCACATCGGTGCGGGTAATCAGGCCGAGAAAACGTTCGCCGTCGAGAATGATGGCGACGTGTCCCCGATCGAAAGTCGCGAGCAGTTCCTCATGGGATGCGGATTTATCCAGCGTATTGACCTCGTCGGACATGGCGTCGCGGGCGGTGAGCGAGAAATGCTGCGCGTCTTTTTTCAGGCTGTTGAGCAGATCCCATTCATCAATAATGCCCACCACGCGATCGTTCTCCAGCACCGGCAACTGGGAAATGTCATACAGACGCATGCGGGCATGCACCAGCGCCAGCGTGTCGTCGGGGGAAACCGACACCGTGGCGCCTTCATCGTGCCGGTAGGTGATCAGATCGCGCAGATCGCCGTGCGGCGGGCGCTGAATCAAGCCCTGCTCGATCATCCAGTAGTCGTTGAACATCTTGGAGAGGTATTTATTGCCGCTGTCGCAGATCAGGGTGACCACGCGCCTGGGTTCGGTCTGCGCGCGGCAATAGCGCAGCGCGGCGGCCAGCAGCGTGCCGCTGGACGATCCCGCCAGCACGCCTTCTTTTCGCAACAGCTCGCGCGCGGTCGTTAAGGACTCGGCGTCGCTGATGGCATAGGCCTGCGTGACCTGGCTGAAATCGGCCAGCTCGGGGATAAAGTCTTCGCCGATGCCTTCCACCCGCCAGCTTCCCGCCTCCCCCAGCGTGCCGTATTTCAGGTAATCGGTAAGGATGGAGCCTTCCGGGTCGGCCAGGACGAATTCGGTGTCCGGCGATACCTCTGCAAAGTAGCGGCTGAGGCCGCCCAGCGTGCCGCCGGAGCCCACGCCCACCACCACCGCGTCGACATGCTGTTCCAACTGCCGCCAGAGTTCCGGGCCGGTGGTGCGGTAGTGCGCGGCCGGGTTGGCCGGGTTATTGAACTGATCGATGTAATATGCGCCGGGTATCTCGGTCGCCAGTCGGCGGGCATAATCCTGATAATAGGCGGGATGCCCTTTGGCGACGTCGGAGCGCGTCAACAGCACCTCCGTTCCCAGCGCCCGCAGATGGAAGATCTTTTCCCGACTCATTTTGTCCGGCACCACCAGCACCAGACGGTAGCCTTTCAGCGCCGCCACCAGCGCCAGCCCCAGACCGGTATTGCCCGCCGTGGCCTCAATGATGGTGCCGCCCGGTTTCAGCCAGCCTTGCTGTTCCGCATGCTCAATCATCGACAAGGCGACCCGGTCTTTAATCGAACCGCCGGGGTTCTGATTTTCCAGTTTGACAAACAGCCGGCACGGCCCGGTGTCGAAATTCGTCAGTTCAAGTAACGGCGTGCGGCCAATGAAATCAAGTACTGAAGTAGAGATTGCCATGTGTTGTCCGTCCAGAAATAAACCGCGTGCCGCCATATTAGATCCGCGATAAATCAGGACGAACGAAATAAATCACCAATAGATATGCATATGTGTAATATAAAATCCTGTTTGGCCGTATGGATGTGTGGCTGCTCAGCAGTTTAGACGTATATGCTTCCGCATGATGGCTATGCCGATACCTGCAATTTCCAGCCCTGCGCCTCCTGCTGCCGTTCCCACAGGCGTGAATACAACCCCGCCCGCGCAATCAGTTCCTGATGGTTTCCCTGTTCCACCAACCGCCCGTTATCCAGCACCAGGATCAGGTCGGCATGGCGAATGTTTTTTAGCCGATGAGCGATCGCGACGACGGTGCGCCCCTGCGCCAGCTCGGTCATCGCCTGCTGAATCTCGGCTTCCGCGGAAGGGTCGACGCTGGCGGTGGCTTCATCCAGCAACAGTATCGGCGCATTTTTCAGCAGCGCCCTGGCGATGGAAATCCGCTGGCGCTCCCCGCCGGATAGCGAGCCGCCGCCTTCGTCCAATAACGTGTCGTATCCCTGCGGCAATGCCTCAATGAAGCGGTGCGCCTGTGCGCGTTGCGCCGCCTCAATCGCTTCTTCCCGGCTGGCGTCCGGTCTGCCGATGCGCAGATTGTCCAGAACCGAACCAGAGAACAGCAGCACATCCTGGAAGACCATCGCCACATGTTGATGAAGCTGGTCGGTGCCGATATCGCGCAGATCGACGCCGCCGAGACGGATCCGGCCGGCGCGCACGTCCCATAAACGGGCGATCAGATGCGCCAGCGTGCTTTTACCGGCGCCGCTGGGGCCGACGATAGCGGTAAAGCGGTTGGCGGGGATCGCGCAGGAGATATCGTTAAGCGTCTGCGACGAATCGTTGCGATCGTCATAGGCGAAGTCGACATGTTCGAAAATGATCTCCTCTCCCTGCGGAGGCAATGGCGAAGCGGGTTCCGGCAGCGCTTTTTCCGCCAGCAGGGATTCAATGCGCATCAGCGATCGACGGGCGAAGCGCAGCATCAGCGTAGACAAACCAACGTCGAATAGCTGGCGGTATACCGGCAGCGCCAGTATCAGGAACAGGATCAGTACGTCCGGGGACAGGGTATGGTCGCCCAGCCACCAGACGCCGGCCAGCACCAGACTGATATAGCCCATTTCCAGCATAAATCCGTAACCGGCCAGCCAGGGCGCGGGTTTGGACTCCACGGCCAGCGCGGCGTCATGGTGTTCGGTCAGAATTGACGCCAGACGTCGCCAGGCCTGACCAAAGCGCCCGAAGCTGCGGATGACCGCAATGCCTTGTACGTATTCCAGCAGCGCGGACTGCGCGGCCATGCCGGAGGCGATCATCTGGTCGCCGGGACGCGCCGCCATGCGTTGACTCCAGCTCAGCATCAGCAGCGCCAGCGGAATGCCGGCGCAGGTTAATAGCGCCAGATGCCAATCTACCCACAGCAGGAACAGCATGAGAAATATCGGCATCGCCAGACCGGACACGAACACGCCTAAAAAATGCGACCAGAGGTGCTCGATCAATTCAAGGTCCGACGTCAGACGCGCGGACAGATCGCCGCCGCGTTGCCGGTTGAACCAACCCATCGGCAGTCGCCCCAGATGGTCGGCGACACGCAGCCGCGCTTCGCCCATCATGGCGTAAGCGCCGCTGAAGATCAGCGGCATGCCGCAATAGCCGGCGACGATGCGCAACGCCACGCTGGCAAGCATCGCCAGACCATATTCGATCGATTGCGCCGGGGTGTTGACGCCGGCGAAAACCTCGCGCAGCAGACCATAGAGCGCCATGTAGAAGAGCGCGGAAAAAAATCCTTCCGCCACGCACCACATCAGGCCGCGCACTAATCGCGGGTCGCGGACGCCGGATAAGCGAAAGCCGGACTGTACCAATTCACGAATCATTTATTTTTCCTCCCCGGCGCAAGTCTTGTCCGCCGGTTTACCGAGCGACCAGGATTCAGCCTGGATATAATCGTGCCACAGCCGCTGATAGGCCGGGCAGGTTGCCAGCAGCGCGTCATGGGTTCCCTGTCCCGCCACCCGGCCTTTTTCCAGCACCACGATATTGTCGGCATGCATAATGGTGCCAAGACGGTGGGCGATCATTAATACCGTTCTTCCCGCGCAGAGGCGGCTCAGCGCCTGCTGTATCAGCTTTTCGTTTTCCGCGTCGATACTGGCCGTGACCTCGTCAAGCAACAGGATGGGCGCGTTTTTAAGCAACGCGCGGGCGATGGACAAGCGCTGGCGCTCGCCGCCGGACAAGCTGGCGCCGCGTTCGCCCAGCATGGTTGCGTAACCCTGCGGCAGCGCGCAGATGAAATCATGCGCCTGAGCGGCCCGCGCCGCGGCCTCGATCTCCGCATCGCTGGCGTCCGGGCGAGCCAATGCCAGGTTGTCGCGTACGGTGCCGTGCAGCAGAAAGACCTCCTGAAAGACAATGCCCAGACGGGCCAGCAGGGCATCCAGCGGCCATTGGCGGATGTCCACGCCGCCGATGGTCAGACTGCCGGATTCAAATTCGTAAAGACGCGCCACCAATTTAACCAGCGTGCTTTTGCCTGAACCGCTGGCGCCGACCAGCGCGGTCAATTGACCGGCTCGGGCCTGAAAACTGACGCCGTTCAACGCCAGTTGCGCGTCGTACCGCTGACAGAGATCGGTAAATTGGATATCGAGCGCGCCGTCGGGGACGGGCGCGCCGGCCTGATTCGGCAAGGGGGGAACGGCGAGAATGTCGTTGATGCGTTCCAGCGCCGCCATGCGCTGCATCTGTTCGCCCATCGCAAAGGTCAGGCGCAGCAGCGGGGATAAGACCGCCGGCGCCACCAGCAGAAACATGACGAACGTCGGGCGATCCAGTTCGCCGCGCGCCAGCATCCAGGCGCCGAGCGGGGCGACGACCAGCAGGTTAACGGATAGCAGCGTGGTAAACAGCACCCAACCGCCGGTGCTGTTTTTGGCGTAAGTCTGAACCCAGTCGACGGCGCGGTGAATGGCGTCGGCGAGATCGCCGAACGAGCGCGACGTCAGCCCGAAACTCTTGATGACGTGTACCCCGCGGATATATTCGCCGACCTGATTGGCGATGCGCTTTTGCAGTTCGTTCCATTCCCGAATCTGCGTGCGTGAGCGCCGTATCATCCACCACTGAGCCAGCATCGCCAGCGGCAGCGGTATCAGCGCGGCCAGCGTCAGCGGCCAGTCGGCGGCGAACAACAGGATTAAGGCCGCGACGGGGATCGCCGCGGCGGCGGCCGCATCGGGCAACATATGGGCGAAGAAGCCCTCAAGACTATTGACGTCGTCATTCAGCACGCGTCGCAGGCTGCCGGTTCCACGCCGGGCGAAGAAGGAGAGCGGTACTTCCCCCAGCCGTTTCGCCATGCCGATTTTTAATCGATACTGAATATGAAAAGCGCCGATGTGGGCCAGAATATGGCTGATCGCCATACAGGCCCAGCGCAGCGCCAACACCGCCACTGCCCAGCCGATCAGTCGCCAGACCGCGCTCATATCAGGCTGGGCGGAGAAAAGCTGTACCGTGATGAGATAGATGATCCAGAACGGCGCCACGCTCAGCGCGGCCGACGCAATGGCGGTAATAATGGCGCCGCCGAGCGGGTAGGGCGCAAGCGTGATTAAGTGTAAAAATCCCCTGGGGGTCAGATCGGTCGGACGGCTTCCCGTTCGATGCTTCATAACGCGCATCCTTGGTTTCATGTGAAAAATGGGATGACGATCATGATGGCGGCGGCCCCGGCGTCGAGCTACCCGATTCGGTACGATTTCCCCCCCGATAAGGATTTATTTATGCGCGACCGGCGCGGGTCTTGCTTTTTATTTGAAAACAAGAATTGTTTGCAATGGCGTGTCTTGCGTTAAGCCTGGTTATACAATGGGGTTATAAATGCGGTGCAACGCAAAGGAAACAGTATGCAAGATATGAAGTCAGGCGCGTTACCGACCACCTCGGGGTTTCTCTGTCCGCCAGGCATGAAGGTAAAAACGCTGGAACTCTATCCCGGCATGGAGTTGTCCCTCGTCACCTCCCGTACCGCCCAGACGCTGTCGGCGGTGACGGAAGGCGCGGGACAGACCGCCCGGATTCATTTTAATTGTCAGCTCAGCGGTCAGACGCGAATTGCCTGCCGCGAGCAGCGTCTGGAACTGGCGCGCGGTCGGGCGCTGACGACCTTTATTCCCGATGGCCTGTTCCGGGTGCAGTGCAGTCCCGACTGGAGAAACATCGAACTGAGGATCTCTCCGCCGTTGCTCATGGCGCTGGCGGGCGATGATTATGCAGGCGGGTACGACGATTATCGCGAGCAAGACGGTCTGCTTTGCCACGCCTGCGGTCAGCGCATTATCGATTCGGCCGAACGTCTCAGTCGTTTGCTGATGAGCGATCATCCTTCGGTACTGCTGGCGCATTCGGCCGCACTGGAATTTCTGGCCTGGAATTTGATGTCCGTCCGCGCCGTAAGGCCGCATGACGAGACAATCTGCGGCCGTGAGCGGCGGCGGCTGCAACTGGCGCGAGAACTGCTGCTCAAGGATTTAAGTAAACCGCCGACCATCGCACAATTGGCGCGCCGGAGCGGGCTAAATCAACAGAAGATTAAACGCGGATTCAAGCAACAGTTCGGCGTTACCCCTTATGCGCTGTTCCAGCGTAAACGCATGGAGTATGCGCGAGACCTGTTGGCGCGCCATGGCGTAACGGAAACCGCCGCGCTGCTGGGCTACAGCAATCCCTCTCATTTCAGCGCCGCGTTTCGCAAACAATTCGGCGTACTGCCGAAGGACGCGAGGCGGTGGTGCCTGTAACGCATTCGGCATCCAGCGAAAAAATCAACCCGGCGATTAGCCGCTTAGCGATATAGCCATTATTTGGCTAAGGTTTTTCATTATTGGTATTTTACCTGATGACGTAAATCAGGATTAATACTCGGGAGGAAGCAGCGCCGGCGGCTAAGACGCGTATTACCTTATCAAATGACGTCAGATTATCTTGACCGGTTGAATATAAATATAATAGAGAGAGGATTAATCATGACCCATTATCGTTGTTGTAGCGACTCCACATTTTGTTTAAGCGATTTTTATTGGCTAATGACCGGAGTCTGCCATGAGCAATATCACATCTCTACCCATTCTGGACTTGTCACAGCTTGACGGTAATACGGAACAGCGGGCGAATTTTCTGGCCAAACTGAACCGGGCCGCCCGGGACGTCGGTTTCTTCTATTTAGTTCATCATGGCATCGATACCGCGCAGCTACAGCGCGTGCAGCAACTGGCGAAAGCGTTTTTTGCTTTGTCGGAGGCGGAAAAACAGCGTGTCGCCATGATTCATTCCCCCCATTTTCGTGGTTATAACCGGGCCGGCGCCGAGTTAACGCGCAGCCAGCCGGACTGGCGCGAGCAATTTGATATCGGCGCCGAACGTCCCGCGTTGCATCTGTTGGCCCACGATCCCGCCTGGCGTCGGTTGCAGGGGCCGAACCTCTGGCCTGCGGCGCTGCCTGAGTTGAAAACCACCCTGTTGCACTGGCAGCAAGAGATGACGCGCATGGCGTTGCGCCTGCTGCGGGCGTTCGCCGAAGCGCTGGAGCTGCCCGTCACCGCGTTTGATGCGCTGTACGGCGCAAAACCCAACGAACACATCAAATTGATCCGCTATCCCGGCCGGCCGCATGACGGCGGTCAGCAGGGCGTCGGCGCGCACAAGGACTCCGGTTTTCTCAGTTTTTTACTCCAGGATAATCAGCAAGGCCTTCAGGTGGAAGTCGAACCGGGGCGTTGGATCGATGCGTTGCCGCTGGCCGGTTCTTTTGTCGTCAATATCGGCGAACTGCTGGAGCTGGCGACCAACGGTTATCTGCGGGCGACGGTTCATCGGGTGGTTTCTCCGCCGCCGGGACGGGAGCGTCTGTCCATCGCTTTTTTCCTCGGGGCGCAGTTGGATAGCGTGGTGCCGGTTTATCAATTGCCGGACCATCTTGCCGTCCAGGCGCTGGGACCGACCAGCGATCCCCTGAATCCCCTGTTGCGGGATGTGGGGTGGAATTATCTCAAGGGACGCTTACGTTCCCATCCTGATGTCGCGACCCGATATTACGGTGATGTTTTGCAAGCCAAAGAAACGATAACTATCTAAAAATAAGGAATATCCGTATGAAAAACCATGTCATTTTCTCTTTGGCAGGGCTGGCGTTATCCGTCGGTCTGGCGTTTTCGGCCCAGGCGGCGCAAGCGCTGCGGGTGGCGGCGGATCCGGTGCCGCATGCCGAGATTCTGGCGCAGGTGAAAAAAATCGATCCGTCTCTGGATCTGAACATCGTGGAACTGACCAGCGGCGTTAACGCCAACGAGCTATTAGCCCATGGCGATGTGGATGCCAACTATTTCCAACATGTGCCTTACCTGCGCGATCAGGAAAAAGCGCTCGGTAAGGAATTCGTGGTCGCCGCGACGGTGCATATCGAGCCGCTGGGGATCTACTCCAGAAAGTATAAAACGCTGAACGAGGTGCCGAATAACGCCACGGTGGCGGTGCCGAACAACGTGACCAACCTCAGTCGCGCGCTCTATTTGCTGCAAAGCGAGGGACTGATAAAGCTCAAGAGCGGCTATAACGATCCGGCGACCGCGCAGGCGACGCCGAAGGATATTGCGGAAAATCCCAAAAATCTGAAGATTACGGAAATTGAGGCGGCGCAACTGCCCCGTTCGCTGGATGATGTGGCGCTGGCCGTCATCAACGGCAACTATGCGCTGGAGGCGGGGCTGGTGCCGGCGAAAGATTCCCTCGGGCTGGAAAACGCCGCCGATAACCCGTATGCCAATATTCTGGTGACGACGCCGGCGCTGAAGGACGATCCGCGCATTAAGCAGTTGGCGAAAGATCTGGAGTCCAGCCAGATAGCGGATTTCATCAATAGCCGTTACAACGGGTCGGTGATACCGGTTGCAGGGAAAAAGTAATGATCGTTATCGACAGGCTTGGTAAACATTACGCCGAAAGCGCCCGACCGGCGCTGGATAATGTGTCGTTAACCATTCCCGACGGGTCGGTTTACGGCATTCTGGGCCGCAGCGGCGCGGGGAAAAGCACCCTGATCCGCTGTCTTAATCTGCTGGAACGGCCCACGTCGGGCCGTATTCTGATGGACGATCGCGATATCACCACGCTGTCGCCGCAGGAACTGCGCCGGCATCGCCAGCGCACCGGCATGATCTTCCAACATTTCAATCTGCTGCATGCCCGCAACGTGCGGGATAACGTGGCGGTTCCGCTGGAAATCGCCGGCGTCGCCAGCCCGCAGCGGGCGGCCAGAGTGGAGGAGTTGCTGGCGCTGGTGGGGTTGAGCGACAAGGCGCGGGCGTATCCGTCGCAGCTTTCCGGCGGACAAAAACAGCGGGTCGGGATTGCCCGCGCGCTGGCGGCGCGGCCGCAGTATTTGCTGTGTGACGAAGCCACCAGCGCTCTCGACCCGGAAACCACGGAGTCGGTGTTGTCGCTGCTGGCGGATATTAATCGCCAGTTAGGATTAACCATCGTCCTTATTACGCATGAACTGGCGGTGGTCAAGGCCATCTGCGATCACGCCGCGCTGCTGGAAGCGGGGCAGGTGGCGGAAAGCGGATCGCTGCGATCGCTGCTCTCCAATCCCGATTCGCGCTTGCGTAAGGCGCTACTGCCGGATTATGCCGCCGAACGGGCTTTTTTACAGCGTCATGGGGTGGAGGATATCCGCTTATGCAAAGTCGCCTGAGTTGGGAGGAGTTTTATTCCCTGATGCTGAACGCCACGCTGGAAACGCTGTATATGGTGGGGTTGGCCGCCTTGTTCACGGTGCTGATCGGGTTGCCGGTGGGCGTCGTGCTGTTTATCAGCCGTCACAACGGCGTGTTGCCGTTGCCGTGGGTAAACCGCGTGCTGGGCGGCATCATCAACATCGGGCGTTCGCTGCCGTTTGTGGTGCTGCTGATTGCGCTGATCCCGTTTACGCGTCTCATCGTGGGAACCACGCTGGGCAGCACGGCGGCGGTGGTGCCGATCACCATCGGCGCGTTTCCTTTCTTCGCCCGCGTGGTGGAAAATGCGCTGGATGAAGTCGATCGCGGGCGGGTGGAAGCCATTCTTTCCATGGGGGGAACCGCCTGGCATGTCGTCAGTAAAGTGCTGCTGCCGGAGGCGCTGCCCGCCATTCTGGCCGGAATAACCCTGACGATAGTGATGCTGATCGGCTTTTCTTCCATGGCCGGGGTTATCGGCGGCGGCGGTTTGGGCGATCTGGCTATCCGCTATGGCTACCAGCGCTTTAACGATCAAATCATGGCCGGCACGGTTATCGTCCTGATTGTGCTGGTGCAGCTGGTGCAGTCTTTCGGCGACCGCCTTGTGCGCTCGCTGGCCTATCGTCGTTAATCCGCCGCTATTGTCAGAGGGCGTTGCCGGGGGGTATCTTGTGCCGTCGGTCATTTCCCGGAGGCGATTTCCCTATCCCTGGATGGAGTGCAGCCTGATCAGGGCGCGATGACCTGTGACTGAGGGATAAAGGAAACGCGCATGATTGATGAAAACCGGCTTATTCAGTCCGTCGAACGGGCAATGTCCCTGCTGGAGGCGATGGCGGCGGCCGGCGGCGAAGCGCGGCTGGTTGATCTGGCGACGCACCTGGGGCTGCATAAAAGCACGCTGCACGGCTTGCTGAATACCTTGTCCGCCATGGGCTATGTCACCCGCCGCGATACCCGCTATGCGCTGGGGCTGCGCCTGAGGGAAATCGCTCAGCCGCTGGCCGACGCGGACGCCGCGTTGCGTCGCGCATTTTCCGGCGCGCTGCGGGCGATGGCGCAACACAGCGGTGAAACCTGCTACCTGGCCGTACCCTGCGGCACGCGCGAATATCTCTATATTGACGCGCTGGAAGGCAACGGCAGTCTGTGCGTTCCCAGTCCGCGCGGGCGGCGCGAGGGGTTAACCACCTCGGCGATCGGCAAAATATTTCTGGCTTATGATCCTGAGCTGATGCGTAGCTTGCGTCGTGCCGGGCTGGTATCGCCCGCGCTGGAAAAAGAGCTGAAAACGATTCAGGCGCAGGGTTATGCGCTGGATCTGGAGGAGGCCGAACCCGGTCTGAATTGTCTGGCGTTGCCTTTACGCCAGCAGGGGCGCGTGGCGGCGGCAATCGGCGCCGCCGGACCCGCCTGGAAACTGCGCGAATCGGTGCTGCGCCGTTTGGCAACCACCGCGATGTATTGAATGTTCGGCATTATCGAACTTTGTCCGCCAACTTGTCCGATGCTATTCCCACCATCCCTTCCTTATCGGCATTATCGAACGCTCTAATGGTTTTATCAGGAGTTTTCGTATGTTTGAGTCTCTTTCCCGACAGGTTATCGAACGCGCCCGGTCGCTGGCGTGTGAGCAGGGTTTCGCCGTTTGCATCAGCGTGGTGGACGATAGCGGCCTGTTGCGCGCGTTTCTGCGTATGGATGATGCCGTTCCCGGCGCAATCGATGTTTCGCTAAAGAAAGCGCGTACCGCGGCGCTGTTTCGGACCGATAGCGGCGAGATCGGCGCCGCCGCACAGCCGGGCGGGGCAATCTATACCCTGGAGGCCACCAACGGCGGGCTGATCAGCTTTGGCGGCGGCATTGTATTGCACGACGCTCAGGGCAAGGCGATCGGCGCCGTCGGCGTGGCGGGCGCCACGGTAGAGGACGATCAGGCTATCGCGCTGAAAGCGGCGGGGCGCGTATGAGCCGAGCGACGCAGGTACATCCCGGTATCTGGGCGCTTGCCGTTACCGCCTTCGCCATCGGCGTGGCGGAGTTTATCGTCGTGGGCGTATTGCCCGCCATTGCGCGGGATTTTAATGTCCCGCTGTCAACGGCGGGCGGGCTGGTCGGGATCTATGCGTTGGCGCTGGCCGTGGGGACGCCCGTTGTCGTATTGACGCTGGCGCGCTTGCCGCGTAAACCGGTGATGCTCGGACTGATAGCGGTTTTTCTTGCAGGCAATATATTATCGGCGCTGGCCGCCGACTACGCCATGCTGCTGGCCGGACGTATTCTGACTGCGGTCGCGCACGGCAGCTTTTTCGCCATCGGCGCGACGGTGGCGGCGCGGCTGGCGCCGGCAGGGCAGGCGAGTCGCGCCATTGCGCTTATGTTCGCCGGGCTGACCCTGGCGATGGTGATCGGCGTGCCGCTGGGCAGCCTGATTGGCAACGGTATCGGCTGGCGGCTGCCGTTCTACGCCGTTGCGCTATTGGCCGCTATCGCCTGGCTGGCGACGGTATTCTGGGTGCCGACGCTGGCGGCGAAACCTGCCGGCGGCGTCGCGACGCAGTTGGCGGCGTTGGCCCAGCCGGCGCTGCTGTTGATGATGAGCGTCACTATCCTGGGATTCGGGGCCAGCTTCGCCGCTTTTACCTTTGTTACGCCGATTTTGACGGAGATTACCGGGTTTTCATCTTCCAGCGCCAGTTTATTGCTGGTGGTATTCGGTGTCGCCACCCTGATCGGCAATCTGGCCGGCGGGCGTCTGGCTTCCGCGCTCGGCTGGCAGGTTGCGCTGAAGCGAATGTTGCTCTTGCTGCTGTTGACGCTCATTGCGCTGGCGTTTCTGATGCCTTATCCGTTGCCGATGATGGTGGTGTTATTTGTCTGGGGCGCGCTCGCTTTCGGTTTATCGCCGGGATTTCAGGCGGGAATGCTGGACACCGCCGAACGCTATACGCCGCAAGCGGTGGACTTTGCCTCGGCGTTGAACATTTCGGCGTTTAATTTAGGGATTACGTTGGGCGAGAGCGTCGGCGGCATGATGGTCGCCCGCGACGGGCTGACGCTGACGCCCTGGGCGGGCGTGGCGCTGGCGGCGCTGGCGCAACTGCCTCTGGGCTGGCTGGTGTTGAAAAACCGGCGCTTCGCGGCCTATTCATCCGGAGCCGATGCGAACCGCTGAATAATTAAGCTGGGCGGGCGATGAAAAGCGCCCGCCCGTTTGTTATGTCTGCCGCCATACTGCGAGTCGCCGGCGTGTTGGGGTGCGGAATGATTAGGGTATGGCGGTTGTTTTACTGATTATGGTGATTCTGTTTTTCCAGATACATATTTTTATCCGCTTCTTCCATTAATGATTTCAATGTCGACTGCTTATCCGCAATGGCGACGCCGATACTTAACGTCATTTTGATGGTGATGCCATCGGGCAAACAGATAGGTTCGCTCATTTTATTTTTGATTTTCCGTATTGTGGCGTCGATCAGATCCCTGTCTTGCGTCGTGGAACAGATAAACAAGGCAAATTCGTCGCCGCCCAGACGCGCGGGCAGCGACGCCTTACCCACGCACTGTAATAAACGGTTGGCGATGGTGACCAGAACGTCGTCGCCGGCGGCATGTCCATAGGTATCGTTAACCGGTTTGAAATGATTGCAATCGATAAAAAGTAAAGCGATCTGGGCGTTGCCTTTTTTATCTCTGAGCAAATTTTCCAGCGTGCTACAGAATGCCGCTCTGTTGGCTAACCCTGTCAGCGAGTCGCGGCGCGAACGTTTTAGCAGGGAGTCGTTTTCTTTCAACATCTGGCTTTGCCAATGTTCGATTTCTTCAATTAAGCTATTGAAGTCTTTACTCAATGTATCAATTTCCACTATTTTACCCGCGGGCGCCCGTCGGGAGAAATTACGGTTTTCCCTGATATCATGCACCGCGGCGGTAATATTTTGCAGATCGAAAACCAGCCCCTTATGCAGACGACGGGAAATAAAAATAGCCAGGACGGAGGCTAAAATAATGCACAGGGTCAGCGCGATTAACGAGAAATAAACGAACTGTTTTATCGTCGCATCCGCACCGGAGATTTCAATGTAGCCCACTAACTTGTCGCGATGATAAATAGGCTGAATAACCGAGTGCGGAAATAGCCAGCGGATGATTATTTTGTCCTGATGATCCAGCGTGAGGCTGTCGGTCGCCCGCCATTCGGTCAGTTTTCTCCCCTGAACATCGGTCACGGTGGCCACGCTGAATTGCCCCTGTTGACCAAGATTGGCTAATATTTCTTTGGTGGCCAGGCCGTCCTGAAATACCACGGCGGCTTCCACGCTTTGACTCAGGGTATAAGCCAGAACTTGCAGGCTTTTTTCCGTATATTGCTTAAGCGAAACCAGCGAAGCGGTGGTAATCAACATCCACGAGACCATCATCGTAATAAAGATGCTTACCGCGCTGATGCGGGTCAAGGCAGACCTGAAGGTTATTTTCCTTGCCTGACGGGAAGTAAACATGCCTTTATTATTCATGATCTTCATTCTGTGGCCGTGCGAGAATTAAAACCTCAGGGGTAACCCTGATACCCGTTCGAAACAATGCATCCCAATTAACGGCAAAGCTGACGGTTTTATTGGCGAATACCAGACAAAATGCGCTGCCGTTGCCGCATTCCTGGTTTTGTTCGGCAATGGTCAATAATGGATGATCCTGATAGCGTTCAGTGATGATTAACTGTTCCGCTGCGGATTCTCGACCAAAATACACGGCGTCGCATCGAGATGGCGGCATATCACGACTATTTTTCAGTACCACGGCATTAAAAACCGGCCTCTTTTGCGTCTCCGCCGGCGCGGTTATGGCGGACAGAAAGTAGGCGGATGAAAACACGCACAGTGTGGGGGGATTATCCGACGCCGGCCAGTGTGAATAACTGATGATGCCCGCTACGGTCTGATAAACCCTCTCTGCCGGCACCTGCGACATCTCATATTCTATTCCGGACGCCGCTCTGGCTGAAACGATCGCGATGGACAGTAAAAATGGGAGTAATACGGGCCATTTTTTCATCATTCCTTGGTTCAACCTTGTAAAAAAATACTCGCTCGAATAGGGGGCAATATATTTAATCCCCGCTATTCTAGCCAGCGCTTTTTAAGTTACGCCGAGACGGCGCCGGCGAAGAAAACGTTTTGACGCGCCACGCTCTGGCTTTACTTTCGCATTTACATATCCCGACTTCCTGATACAGTCAAAAAACGCGATCCGCCCGTTGAGATTGCGATTTTCTATACGCAGGGAGAAGTCTCGTTTGGATATTTTAGCAATTAAATTGGTGGTTACGCCGATTCTGATGCTTGTCGTTTCCTTAGCGGTAAGAAAGTGGGGAGGGTTTGTCGGCGGTTTACTCTCAGGCATGCCGTTGACGTCTGGCCCGGTCGCGCTGTTTCTGGCTATCGAACAGGGGCCGCAATTTGCAACCCAGGCTGCATCCGGATCGCTGTCGGGGCTGGCGGCGGTGCTGATGACCTATCTTTTCTACCTGGTTATCGCCCGCTCGCTTGCTGTGACGGCGGCCTGCGTCGCCGCGCTGGCCTTTTTTGTCGCGATTTCTCTGCTGCTGCTGATTTCCGCTGCTCCGCTGGGGGCGATTATTATCAGTCTGGCGGCGATTGCGATGATTGTTCGCTTAACCGGTCGGGTAGAGCGGAAAGCCGTCACATCGCCGGCGCCGTTTTGGGATATCCCTTTGCGCATGTTGACTTCAACCGCGATGCTTTTCGCTATTACCGGTTCGGCGCACATCATCGGGCCGCATGTCAGCGGCATTTTGTCGCCGGTGCCGGTGATCGCCTGGCCGTTAACGGTATTCGCCCATGTTCAGGGCGGTCGCGGTGAAATGGCGGCAGTGGTGCGTGGCAATGCGGTCAGCGCGTTGGGCGTCATCATTTTCTATGTGACGATCGGGGAACTGCTGCTTAAGGTCGGGTTATTGACGACATTTGTCGTAGCCTTCGCCGCTTCCATATTGGCGACGACGCTGCTGGCCGAAATCATGCGACGTTCGGTGAGAGCGACTACCTGAATACATTTGCCGTCACCGCGTCTGCTCAACAAATCAGCGCGTCATGGCCGAGTTAACATGACATACCGGTCGCGCCGGTCACTGACTTGGGTATGCTTCTGCGGATTAATGAGAGACTTCCTGTCTCTCACCGTAAATTTGCTCCTGACGATTTATCACTCGGCGGTTGTCCTCCTGCCTCTCGAATTATTCAGGGTAGATGGCTATCCTCGATTAAGAATACGGAGAAAATCCTGTTTATTTGAAATAAGAGAGAGTGCATTGGCAATGATTTCGTCACTAAAAATCGATGCGACTTGTTTTAGGACATCAATATGCTCTTTCTCTTTAGCGATAACGCCAATCGCGATAAACATGACGCTGCTGTTGCTTCTATCCCAAATAACGCCATCGGGAAACTGAAAAATCTCAACGCCTTTTTTTACAATGATATTGGTGGCCGATTTCGGCAGGTGAGGCAAGGTAATGCCATTTCCCAGAAAGGTGGAGACCTGTTGTTCTCTTTCATTGAGAAAGGCAACGCAATCCTGGCTGACATAGCCTTTTTCTTTAAAAGATTTACCGACCATGGATAGGACTTCCGCTTTGTTTTTTGCCTGACAGCCTAAATGAAGATTATTGATTGTAATATCATCTATCATGTTCTGTACCCTCTGCTATATAACCGTCATATTTCAAGCTGCTGTGCGTTCGCTTCATGACTCGGCCCCTCCCTGAGCCTCGCCGTAAAGGGTCATGAGCAAAACGACGATCTGTTGTCCCGCATCTCGAATTGTTTCCTGCTATATAACTTGTTTGTTTTCATATGGAATCGCGTTGACTATTGTCCAGCGGACAGCTCTTCCTCTAATTGCTCCAGTGATTTATTCGAGGTTTCCGGCAAGGCGTATATGACAAAGATAATAGCCAGATAGTTGATGACGGCCAGTATCAGGAATACGGGGCCTAAACCGAGTTCCGCCTGAAGCACCGGGAATAAATAGCTGACGATAGCATTCATAATCCACATGAAAAATACGGATATTCCCATGGATAGTCCGCGGATTTTTAATGGGAACAGTTCAGCTAACACCACCCAGGTCAGGAAACCCATGGTACATTGCATCACACCGACGAATAATGCGCCCAATAGCCAGATCGCCGTGGCTTTTACATCGCCGGTCAGGGTGTAGTCAGCGGCGGCAATGACCAGATGCAAGGTTGCCATAAGAGCAAACCCACTGACGATTAGCGTTTTCCGTTTAAACCGGTCAACCAGGAAAAGCACCCCGATCAACATACCGCCGACGGAGAATACGCCGTTGAGCACATTACATATCAAGGATGTTCTTTCTGAAAAACCCGCGGTACGCAGTATTTCCGTACCATAATACATAATAACGTTAACCCCGGTGGTTTGTTGGGCGGCGGCCCAGACCATGCCCACCAGAATGAGTTTGAAAATCCAGGGCGTATTGAGAATGATCGACAGCGAGCCTTTCGTATGCAGCTTCTTTTCCGCTTCGATATTAATCAACGTCACGATATCTTCAAATTCTTTAACCGCTCTTTCTACCGGCCGAATTTGTTTTAAAATGGCTAAGGCTTCTTCTCCGCGATTTTTGCTAACCAGCCATCGGGGGCTTTCCGGCGAACGCCACATGCCGATGAGCAATCCAATGGCGGGCAATGCCTGAACCATTAACATATATCGCCAAACATCCGGGAGATGTCCCCAGACATAACCAATAACGGCGTTAACGGCAAACGCGGATAATTGGCCGATGACGATGGCCACTTCATTTAATCCTGTCAGCTTTCCTCGCATTTCCGTTGGCGCGACTTCAGATATAAATGTAGGCGCCGTAACCGATGCGCCGCCCACGGCATAGCCGAGTAAAAATCGGGCAATCAACAGGTTGGTGATATTGGGCGCCAGCGCAGACATAAATGCGCCGAACAAGAAAAGGAATGATAAATATAATAAATATTTTCGCCGACCAATATAGTCGGCCAGTTTGCCGCCACAGACGCTACCCAGTGCGGCGCCGATTAAAAGTACGCTCATGACGAGGCCTTCGGTCGTCGGCGTGAGCGCCATATTTTCTTTCAGGGAAAGGAAGGCGCCGTTAATTACGCCCGTGTCATAACCAAAGAGTAGGCCTCCGAATGTGGCGACTAATGTTATTTGATGCAATCGTTTTCGCTGTTGTATATTGAGAACCATAGTTAGCGACATATCTTTACCTTTTATTCAGTTAATCATGTGATGCCAAAAACCCCTTAATATATTCATGTTAATGGTTGTTACACCTTATGAATAAAAGGCGGTGAGGGTTCTTGGTTCTGTGAACGATTATTTGGCTAAATTTTTATATCAATAAAGTTGATAAAATTTTTATTAATATGATTGCCACCGAAGGTTTTATTTTCTGCGCTTGCTTACTATTTTATTGTTTTCTTACTTTAAGTTTTAACGCCATCGGCGTTCCTTCGCTGATTCGGTAATGGCCTCCAGCACTTGAGAAACTCGTCATTCATCATTTATTCCCTTTGCTATTCCATAGCCGCAAGGCAAAACGCGCCTTGCGGGGAGTCATATATCGTCATTAAATATCGGCGACCTCGCGAATATAACGCCTGGCTTTAACGGCATATTCAAAAGGATTGGCTTTGGCGGGATCTTGTTCGGCCTCGACCACGATCCAGCCCTGGTAACCAAAATCCTCCAGTAACTTAAAGACCGGCCTGAAATCAATCACCCCGTCGCCCGGTACGGTAAAGGTTCCTTTTTTCACGCCATCAAGGAAACTTAATTTATGGGCGCGAACCTCGGCGACGATCTCGTCGCGCACATCTTTCAGATGAACGTGGTTGATGCGCGGCAGGTATTTGCGCAGGATTTGCAACATGGCTTCCTGCGAACCTTCCGAGTAGTAGGCGTGGCCGGTGTCATAGAGCAGGTAAACATCATCATTCACCAGCGCCATGAAACGATCGATTTCCTCAGCAGTCTGAATGCCGGTACCCATATGGTGATGCAGGCCGACGGTCATATTTTTTTCAGCCGCGAGATCCGCCAATTCATTATACCCGTCGGCCACTAAGCGCCACTCTTCATCGGTAAAGATAGGCCGTCCTTCCAGTACCGGCTTTGGCGTACCCTGGGTACTGCGCGACTGCTCGGAACAACCAATGACGGTTGCCCCCATGGCATGAAGAAAATCCCGGTGAGTGATAAACTCATCAAGGGTTTTGGCTTTTTGTCCGTCGGCAAAAAACGTACTGAACCAGGCATTGCAGATTTGAATGCCGCGTATATCCAGCATCGGTTTGAGAACCTTGGGATCCCGCGGATATTTACTGCCCACTTCGCTGCCGGTAAAACCCGCCAGCGCCATTTCGCTGACCGTTTGCTGAAATGTATTTTCCTTTCCTAAATCGGGCATGTCGTCATTGGTCCAGCCGATGGGGGCTATGGCGAGTTTGACTTTATTTTTATCCATAATAAATACACCTCGAATAGAGCGGTAATTGAGAAATTTCCTCATGGTTGCTCATTGCGTGTCACAAGGGACATGACGCCTTAATTTCGGCGCGTAAACCAGCGTATCCCGATTGCCATACTGGAAAAGGTAATCGTGATGCATACCGATTCAGAGTATCTGTTCTGTCTTCCTGCATAAGAATATATCTTTCATATTTCTTTAGTGCAGAAAAAATATTCCATTTTGAGATAAGGATCATATATTAAAAGGCATTTATTTCGTCTGAATCTGCTTGCCTACTGACTTTATGGCGGTATTTACTGTGATCGCGATGATAAATAAACCTATTTTTTATAAGGTTACGTGATGGCGTTTGCCGGGCTTTTATTAAGACCTGGATGTGTGGGCGTTATAAAAATGGTCGGCAGTGATGATGAATAATGAACGCGATACGTTTTTTATCAAAATTTTTAAAAAATTAAATTCCATATTGAAATAATACAAAATATTTATTTTGCATTTTCGCCATCTGAAGCCGCGGGCGGCTCGCCGTTCGTTGATGCTGTCACATCGTCGCCCGGTTTCCCCCTGCGGTTGGCTTGCGTTCTGACAGAGTATTCACCGCTTGTCGGTCGGTTAAGCGCTGGGTTAGCCAGATCGGCAACCGACCGGCGCCGCACCGCCGGCGTTTACTGACAATAACCACCGAAGATGCGGACCAAAGGCGACTCAGTATTGACGGGCCTTGTCGATATTTTCCGCCAATAGGTCGGCGACGGACTGTATATCAGCGCTGGCGGAGACCTGTGCGCCGCCGACTCGCCACCAGCTGAAATAACCGTGGATCATGGTTTTCGGCAGCACTTTGATATCGATCAGCGTCGAGATACGCTGCCGCCTGGCGTCTTCCAGCGCATGATGCAACTCCTCTACCGTGGTGACCCGATAGCTTTTACAGCCGTAGCCCTCGGCTATTTTGGCAAAATCCACCGGCACCAGAGCGCCGTCAAGCCGGGATGGCGATTTATCCCGGAAACGGAATTCGGTGAAAAAACTTTGCATACCGTGTCCCAACTGTAGGTTGTTAATACAACCGTTAGCCATATTATCGAACAGCAATACGTTGATTTTGCTACCTTCCTGAATGCTGGTGACCAGCTCGGAATGCGACATCATAAAGGCGCCATCGCCCACCAGCGCGTAGACCTCCCGGCGCGGCTCAGCCATTTTAACGCCCAGCGCCGCATTGACTTCGTATCCCATACAGGAGTAGCCGTATTCAACGTGATAACTCTGGGGGGAGGTTGTTCGCCAGATACGCTGTAAATCCCCCGGAAGGCTGCCGGAAGCGGCGACGATTACCGCGTCTTCCGGAATGGTTGCATTGACGATGCCTAATACCCGGCTCTGGGTCAACAGCGAACCGGTGATACGGTTGAATTCGTCAAAGACGGATTTATGGTCAAGGCCGTCGTTGATTTCGGGCGCAAAATCGTCGCCGGTGTAATTAATGGCGTAAACGCGCTTCCGCTCCGCCTGCAATTGGTTGCGCACCTCGGTGACGCGATCCCCCCAGTCCGCTCGCCAATCTTCCGACAACATGTATTGATTGAGCGCAATCAGCGTCTGACGTGCGTCTGCGGTGACCTGGAGACCATCGAGCTTGTAGGCGTCGAAGCGATTGATATTGAGGTTCAGGAACGACACCGCCGGATTCTGGAAAATCCATTTGGAGGAGGTCGTAAAGTCGGTATACCGGGTGCCGACGCCAATAATCAAATCGGCGTCTTGGGCCAGTTGGTTGGCGGCCAGGGTGCCGGTTTCGCCGATGCCGCCGACATTCAGCGGATGGTCGGAAAGCAATGCGCCTTTCCCGGCCTGAGTTTCGGCGAAGGGAATGCGGTAACGTTCGGCAAACTCACGCAGCGCCTGCCCGGCATCCGAGTATTGAACGCCGCCGCCGCAAATCAGCAACGGTTTGCTTTTACGCAACAATAATTCCCTTGCCTGGTTCAGCATATCCGCAGTGGGGGAACGGCGCTCGATGCGGTGTACCCGTTTTTGAAAGAAATAATCAGGATAATCATAAGCCTCTCCCTGGACATCCTGCGGCAGGGACAGCGTGACCGCACCGGTTTCCGCCGGGTCCGTCAGCACACGCAGGGCGCTGATGCAGGCGCTCATCAATTGTTCGGGGCGGGAGATCCGATCCCAGTATTTGCTCACGGCGCGAAACGCGTCGTTGGTGCTGATGCTGAGATCGTAGGACTGTTCGATTTGTTGCAGCACCGGATCGGGCTGCCGGGTGGCATAGACATCACCGGGCAACAGCAGCAGAGGAATGCGGTTGGCGGTGGCGGTGGCCGCCGCCGTAATCATATTGGCGGCGCCGGGGCCGACGGAAGAGGTACAAGCATAGATTTGCCGGCGCAAAGACTGCTTGGCGTAGCCGATGGCCGCATGGGCCATGCCTTGCTCGTTTCGGCCCTGATGGATATGCAGTTGCCCGCTATCCTGCTCCAAAGCCTGCCCGATCCCCAGAACATTGCCATGGCCGAAGATGGCAAAAATTCCTTTGATGAATTTCGTTTCGACGCCGTCAACCTCGACATATTGGTTATCTAAAAACCGGACCAATGCTTGTGCCGTGGTTAATCTGATTTTGTTCATATTTTCCTTCCATTTCCTCTGGCCTGCGGGGAAACCCGGCGGTCAGGATAACCGCCCCATAAAGCGATCTGAGAAAGACGTAGGGTTATGATTAATCGGGTGATGAAGTCATAGCGTCATTATAAGGATTCCCTTGTTCAAAAAAATAAAAAATAAAATATTAATTTCATTTATGAGAGAAAGGTCAAATAATGAAAATTTCATTTTTCGGCCACAGGAAGGGCTGCGTCCTGCGGCTTTGACGGTGTTTCTTTAACCATTATAGGGGATATTTATTGTTTATCATGAGGATGGGGTTAACGATGGGAATGGAATGCGCTTTGTTTTTTAATGCTTAAAAGGGATTAAATTTTCCATTTATCTATTTTGTGAAATTTTATATCCCTGTCTGCGCGATACATGGGGGTTTTGCTCATTGCCATTCTGGCGCGCCTGGCCGGGCAAGACTTGATTGATGGGGGGAACCGCCTTCTCCGGCGCCGAGAGAAAATGAGGGATGATGCTTCTTGAAGGGGGGAGCAAACGATCCTGGCCGGGAACGCATGACCGGCATATTTAATAAAATGACGAAATATTTTCAATAATAGGTTGATTTGAATTTTTCAGTCGTAATAATCAATGTCAGCGCTTTTGCTGAAATCCACGGTGTGCTGTTTTCATGACAACTTCTCCTTCCCAACTCTCGTCATTGCAGGATGATATACGTAACCGCTACGACACGCTCAGTAAGCGATTGAAGCAGGTGGCGCGTTATATGCTGGATAATAGCACCAGTATCCCTTTCGATACGATTGCATCCATCGCTGAAAAGGCCAATGTTCCGCCCTCGACGCTGATCCGTTTCGCCAACGCGTTCGGGTTTGACGGTTTCAATGAAATGAAACAGGTATTTCGTCAACACATCATGGAAGATACGGTCAGCTATACCGAACGCGCCCGATTATTTCGCCAGGTTGCCGGTAAAGAGGCCGATGTGCCGGAAACGCCGATGGAAATACTGAGCATGTTCAGCATGGTCAATAGCCTGGCGTTACAGCAACTACCGGGCCAGATCAAAGAAGAGGATTTGTCCCGGGCGGTGCAACTCCTGGCGAATGCCAACAATATTTATGTCATTGGGCTACGCCGCTCTTTCAGCCTCGCTTCCTATTTGACCTATGCCTTGCGGCATCTGGAGCGTCGCGCTTTTCTTATCGACGGGCTGGGCGGCATGTTTTCCGAACAGCTGAGCATGGTGCAGCCTGACGATGTGGTGATTGCCATCAGCTATTCGCCATACGCTCAGGAAGTCGTGGAACTGGTCTCCATGGGGGCTAAAAGCGGCGCCAAGCAAATTGCCATTACCGATAGCCTGGTCAGCCCGCTGGCCGCGTTCAGCGAAGTCTGCTTTGTGGTGCGTGAAGCGCAGGTCGACGGGTTTCGTTCCCAGATTTCTTCCATGTGTCTGTCCCAGACGCTGATGCTGTCCCTGGCGATGCAAAGCGCCACCCATCCGTCCAACGATAGTCGACAAGCCGACTAATTATGGATGCCGGATGAATAAGCCACTCGCCTGTGTCATTCCCGCGCAGGCGGGAATCAGCCGATGGCTGTTTGCGGTTTCAGCAGGAGATTCCCGCCGACGACAGCGGGAATAACGGGGGAAGGGCGCTTGAGGGCGCTAAGGACGCCGGGGATATTCCGCCGAGTTGATCCAGGCATGATCCTTTTCCCAGGTGAACTGCCATTTACGTACCGGGCCGGCCATAACATTAAGATAATAACTGTCGTAACCTGCGATAGTCGCTACCGGATGATAGCCGCGCGGAACTTTTACCACATCGCGATCGTACACCGGCAAACATTCATCCAGCGAGCGGTCATCGGTGTAAACCCGTTGCAGGCAAAACCCTTGGGCTGGATCGAGACGATGATAATAAGTCTCTTCCAGATAGGTTTCATCGGCCGAGTTTTCCGTATCATGTTTATGGCTGGGATAAGAGCTGGTATCTCCCTCCGCGGTAAATACCTCGACCACCAGCAGGCTGTCCGCCGGGTCGTTTTCCGGCAGGATATTATGAACCAGCCGCTTATTTCGGCCCTTGCCCCGTTGTTCTACTCCGACGTCAGCCGGCGCGATAAGCCGCGCCGGTAAATAGCCGTTGCCGGGCGCCCGGCAAACCGCGAGTTCCAAATCGGTTTGCGCGGTGATATGCGCCTGGTCGTGATGGGGGACGTAAACCGAATAAGGCGGTATGCGCTCAAAAGGGCTCATACGTTTGCCGATATCGCTGAATTCGGCGTGGCGGGTGGCGATGGTGGCGATGCCTGCCACCAATACCAGGCAAAGCTCCTGGTCGCCGCTGTCGAGATCCAACGACTGCCCTTTTTTAAGCAGGTAGGCGTCAAAACCGACATAACGCCAGCCGGCATTGGCCGGAGTAATGTGCTGGATACGCCCGCTGACGTCTCCGGCATGAGACTTTGATAGTAACGTGGTCACATAATCCTCCTGTGCAAATCAACATCGCCGCCCCTATCAACTGGTTACGCCCCGGCTAAAGGGAGAGAAGGGCGTGGCGAACATCGGCGAAATCCTTATTACCCTATTCTTGTGGAATAAATATTTCAATTTTATTGTTATGAAATTTTAATTTAATGAGATGAGCCGCACAGTTAATCACCCATTCCGGCTACCCCTTATCGGGGGGACGCTAATGCATTAAAAAACGGCGTGTTTTGCACCCTCCCCGGGGAAGGCTGTCTCTTAGTCACATTTTTATGCGGACTCAGAGGCAGTTTCGTGCGCCACAATGCCGCCATTTCCATGCTACGTCGTAGCACGCGCCCGACATAGGGGGCCCAAGCGCCAGCCCCCTATGAACCCGGGCTTGCGGCTAAATTATGCCGCTGCGCGGTGCCATCGGTGTTCTTGACCGCTATTCGAGCCGCCAGTGACGCGTTCCCGACGCGGCACTGGCTTTCGCCGCATCCATGCGGCTCACTCGGCGGCCAAGTCCACCGCTGCATAATTTTTTACGCCGCGTAACAACCAACCCCGTCAGCACTCCCGTATTTGTGTATAAGAGACAGCCGGGGAAGGGGAGGGCCGGGGTTAAACCACACAGGTGTCGTCAAACTCAAATCAATAATGCCGATTAAATCGTACCGTCCCAGGAATCCACTTTTTCACGTTTACGCTCTTCCTCGTCAAACCAGCGGCTGGTGACGCATTTGGTTTCGGTATAAAAGCGCATGCCGTCTTTACCCAGACAATGCAGATCGCCGAAAAATGAGTTTTTATGACCAGAGAAGGGGAATACGCCGACCGGTACCGGAATGCCCACATTGATGCCGACCATGCCGCCGTGGGTCCGTTTCTGAAATTCCCGCGCATAATGACCGTTCTGCGTGAAGATCACCGAACCATTGGCGAGCGGGTTCTGGTTCATGATGCGTAATCCTTCCTCAAAGTCTTTTACCCGTTTGAAGCAGAGAACCGGTCCGAAAATTTCCTCGGTACCGATGCTCATGTCCTCGGTTACGCGGTCAAACAGCGTCGGGCCGACGTAATAACCGTTCTCAAAACCCTCCACTTTATAGTTGCGGCCATCCAGCACGAGTTCGGCGCCTTGTTCGATGCCTTTGGTTATCCAGTTTTCCACCGACTGTTTATGTTCGGCGGAGATAACCGGTCCCATATCCGTCTCTTTGCGGTAACCCGGCCCAACCTTCAGCGCTTGCGCTTTTTCCAATACGGCCGCAATCAGCCGATCGGCGATCTCTTCCTGGACCACGACTACCGGCAACGCCATACAGCGTTCTCCCGCACAGCCGAAGGCGGCATTGATAATGCCCGCCGCAGTACGGGCGATGGGAGCGTCGGCCAGCACCAATGCATGGTTTTTAGCTTCGCACAGCGCCTGGACGCGTTTACCGTGCGCCGCCGCTTTGGAATAGACATGCAGACCCACCGGGGTCGAACCGACGAAAGAGACGCCGTTGACGTCGGGATGGGTCAGGAACAGGTCGGCCTCGTGTCGCGAGCAGGTCACGATATTAATGACGCCGTCGGGTACGCCGGCTTCCTGGTAAAGTTTGGCGATCTCCATACAGGTTATCGGCGTCATGCTGGCGGCCTTAATCACGATGGTATTGCCGGATGCGATACACAGCGGCGCCATCCAGCCCATCGGGATCATGGCGGGAAAATTGAACGGCACGATACCGGCAAATACCCCGATGGGTTCACGATAAAGGGTGGTATCAATGCCAGCCGACGCGTCCATCAGGCTTTCGCCGGCTAATAATGTCGGAATGGAACAGGCCAGTTCGGTTCCCTCCTTAGCCTTCAGAACGTCGCCCTGGGCATCGCCCCAGGCTTTGCCGTTTTCCCTGGCGACCAGTTCCGTCAGCCGCTCCTCATGTTTGATCAGCAGTTCGCGCACCTGGAACATGATCTGCGCACGTTTGATCGCCGGCGTGTTCGACCAGGCCGGGAACGCTTTACGGGCGGCGGCGATGGCGTTTTTCACTTCATCCTCGGTGCAGCAGGGAGCCTTGGCGATAACTTCGCCGGTGCTGGGGTTATGCACATCCATAAAGCGGGTGGTTTTGGAGTCGAGCCAACGGCCGTCAACCAAATACTGTAACGTTTGTACTGTAGACATATCTATTCACTCCATCATTGAGTCAAGCTCTCTTTCGTTTGTCAGGCATCGTCGCGCTTAACGGCTCATGTCCTGGCTGCCTGCGGTCCTGCTGCGTAATTGAACATCATTCCGTTATTTTTTGTCCGCTCGGGGATGCATTCGTGCCGGATGTTCAGAATCTTTGACGCGCCCGCGACACGGCGCCGCGTTCGGGGAAATACACAGCACGTTACTGCCGACATTATAGGCGTGTTATGTTCTATAAAAGTCTATTTTGGAATAAAAATTCCATTTATGGGAGATTGATCAAAAAATGAAACTAACATTCCTTGTCGCGCTTCAGCACAGGCGGAAAGCCCGTTTCTTTATAAAATTATCATGTTAAACATTATCTTGGCTTTATTTAGTCTATTTGATTATATTAAGATTCGTTATTTTTATTATTGTTAATAACTATAAAAATCATTTAATTATAATTAAATGGTCATATAAATGTTATCAGCGGCACACGTTTTTCGAAGCGGTTTATTTTAATGTGATTGAAAATGAAATTTTTATTCCTCATAATATTCGCAGGCTTTTATTCATGGGGGATTGCATATTATGGGTACAGCGCAGCAGCAAAAGACGCTTGATGTCATTTGCATCGGGCGCATCGCGCTCGATTTGTACGGACAACAAATCGGTTCCCGATTGGAAGATATGACCACCTTTGCCAAATATTTGGGCGGATCGTCGGGAAATGTCGCTTATGGCACGGCGGTTCAGGGGCTGAAGTCCGGCATGCTGGCGCGGGTGGGCGACGAGCATATGGGTCGTTTCCTGCGCGAGGAGTTGCAGCGCGCCGGCGTGGATACCCGTTACCTCATTACTGATAAAGAGCGATTGACCGCGCTGGTGATTTTAGGCGTAAAAGATCAGGAGACGTTTCCGTTAATTTTCTACCGTGATAACTGCGCGGATATGGCGTTGAGCCCCGAGGATATCGACGAGGACTACATCGCTTCCAGTCGGGCGGTGGCGATTACCGGCACCCATCTTTCCCATCCCAATACCCGAGCCGCGGTGCTCAAAGCGCTGGAATTCGCGCAGCGCCACGGCTTGCGCCGGGCGCTGGATATCGATTACCGACCGGTACTTTGGGGGCTAACCACCCTGGGCGACGGCGAAACCCGTTTTATCCCTTCCGAGCGTGTTACCCGTGAATTACAGGACGTGCTGCACCATTTCGACCTGATTGTCGGGACTGAAGAAGAATTCCATATTGCCGGCGGCAGCACCGATACGCTGACGGCGCTGCGTAATGTCCGTCGGGTGAGTCAGGCGACCCTGGTTTGCAAGCGGGGAGCGCAGGGATGCTCGGTATTCGAAGCGGAGATCCCGACCGGTTGGGACCAGGTGGCGCTCTACAGCGGCGTCAGAGTGGACGTTCTGAATGTGCTGGGGGCGGGAGACGCCTTTATGTCCGGACTGTTGCGCGGTTATCTCAACGATGAAGGGTGGGAACAAGCCTGCCGTTACGCCAATGCCTGCGGCGCGCTGGTGGTGTCGCGACACGGTTGCGCGCCGGCGATGCCGACCCGCCTTGAACTGGACGACTATCTGTCGCGGGAGCAATCGGTACCGCGGCCGGATAAAGATGTCCGGTTGAATCATCTGCATCGGGTTACCACCCGCAAGCAGCAGTGGCCTGAACTCTGCGTGTTTGCCTTTGATCACCGCAAGCAATTGGCGGAGATGGCCCACGCCGCCGGGCGGGACGAGAGCGATATCCCCCCGTTGAAATTGCTGTTGCTGCAAGGGGCGCGGGCCGCCGCCGCCGAGGCGGGATTGAAAAATAATGCCGGCATCCTGGCGGACACGACATACGGTCAGGCGGCGCTTAACGACATCACCGGCCAGGGATGGTGGATTGGCCGCCCGATAGAGTTGCCAGGCTCGCGGCCGCTGCGTCTGGAGCATGGCGACATCGGTTCCCAACTGGTGGGGTGGCCGCTGGAACATGTGGTGAAATGCCTGGTGTTTTATCACCCTAAGGATAGCGAGGCGACGCGGCTGGAACAGGAAGCGTTAATCACCGAGGTCTATCATGCCTGTTGCCAGTCCGGTCACGAACTGTTGCTGGAAGTGATCCTGCCGCATGATAACCCGGATCGGGATGAAAAGCGCTATGGCGAGATCCTGTCGCGCTTTTATTCTCTGGGCATTCAGCCGGACTGGTGGAAACTGCCGCCGCTGTCATCGACTGGCTGGCGGGATATCAGTCAGATCATCGAGCGTCATGACAGCCACTGTCGCGGGGTGGTGATTTTGGGGCTGGATGCGCCGGAAGCCTCCTTGAAAGCGGGTTTTGCGGCGGCGGCGGATGCGCCCTGGGTGAAAGGATTCGCCGTGGGGAGAACGATATTCGGCGAACCGGCCGCTAAGTGGTTCAGGGGGGAACTGGACGATCGCCAGGTGGTGGAAGCCGTGAAACAGAATTTTCTCAGGCTGATCGGATACTGGCGGACTTATCGTCCCGCCCCCCTCTGAACATGGCCGCAACGGCATAGCTTTTCGCGCGGGAAATCCTTGTCCCGCGCAATCATCCGCGATATCGATTCTTCTCTCCAATGCATGATTTATCCGCCGTATGGCGGCGTAGGCATAAAAACGACGCTTATGAATTAATATTTTCTTATTTTTTATAATGAAAAAATAATTTCCTTTATCGCGATTTCATTCGAAATATGATGGTGGCTGATTAACCGCAATAACAGGCGCGGTTCGCTATCAATGACCGCGATATCCGTCGACAGGGCGACACCGCCTGAGTATATAGGCTGGTATCGCTATCTCACGGTTGTCGATATCCCCTAAACCGGCGTAAAACGGGCCTTTGCCTGCATCGATGGAATGCTTGCCGAGGCGCCATGTGAAAAACGCCTCTCTGGTTGGCAATAGTTTGATCTTCCCCTCAAAATAAAATTATTTTTCCATAAAGTAATTTTATGAAATTTTAATGCGTATATACTCATTAGTACTTCAATAGGGGCAGCGCTTCAGTCCGGCTCCGGGGTTTTGGGCCGTTGGATGTTGCGTCGAATGATTCATTCGGGCAGTCGGCATGCCTATCGTTAAAGGTGAAAGTTCCAACGAAAACAATGAGCCGCGATTATCTCAATTTGTTGATTGTCTGGCGGATATGGAGCGATGAAATCGCGGGGGCAAAATAATCACACCCTTCTATGTGATTAATTTTTTATCGTGAGGATCATTATGTTGAAAATTGCATTATTGGGGGCAGGACGTATCGCCAAGATCCATGCTAATAATATCCATGCACACCCTGATTCAATACTGTACTCCGTTTCAGATATTAGCGCGGATGCCGCCCGGTCTTTGGCGGATCAATATCAGGCCAGGGTGCTTTCCGTCCAGGAAGCGATAAATCATCCCGAAGTGGATATTGTATTAGTTGCGACATCGACGGAAACCCATGCCGAGTTCTCTTTGCTGGCGGCTAAAGCCGGTAAAGCCATCTTCTGTGAAAAGCCCATTGATTTGAATATTGATCGTGTGAAGGCCTGTGTGGCTGAAATCAACCGCCTCGGCGTGCCTTTCATGATCGGTTTCAATCGTCGTTTCGATCCGAATCATGCACATTTGCATCGCGCCTTGCGCGCGGGAGAAATCGGTGAGTTGGAACATTTGCAAATCAGCTCCCGCGATCCGTCCCCGGTCCCTGATGATTACCTTGTGGCGTCCGGCGGTATGTTCAGGGATATGACCATTCATGATTTCGATATGGCGCGATTCCAGCTTGGCGAAGAGCCGGTCTCCGTCTCGGCAATCGCATCTGCGCTTATCAGTCCTGCGGTAAAAGCGGCCGGCGATATTGATACGGCGGTAGTCACCCTGCAAACGGCCTCAGGAAAGATTGCGGTGATCAACAATAGCCGGCGGTCAGGTTACGGATATGACCAGCGAATCGAAGCCCATGGTCAGAAGGGATCCTTGCGCGTCGAGAACGTTCCCACAACGACGCTGGTTAAGCTTACCGAAGAGGGCGGCGTACAGGCGCAGAAACCCTTGTACTTTTTCCTGGAACGTTATCACGATGCCTTCAGGGAAGAGTGGGATGCCTTTATTACCGCAGTCAAGACGAAAACACCGGTTCCCTCCACCGCCAGCGACGGTTTGAAAGCATTAATGCTTGCCGAGGCGGCGATCGAGTCGCTGAGAACGCAGAAAGTCGTTAATGTCTCATTAGACGGGGTTTAGCATGAGCCGACGCGCCACAGGGCTATTGCTGTTTTATACCTGCGCCGGTTTCTGATACCGCGACTGATTACCGACTGAATCATCTCTCCTATCCTCCACAACCTCATCGTTCCGGTGAGGTTTCTATTGTGAATTAAACATTTCCCGGACGGGGTGTTAACCCGAAAATAATCACGCTGCGAAAGTTAAATTTGAATTAACTCAGCATACTGGAGTCCAACGTAGACTCAATGACGGCACCCTACTCAGATAAAGAGGTTAGCTTGCGTCAGATCGGATAACGAGTTTAGCTTGCGTCAGACAGGGACAGCGCAAGTTATGGCAATCTCACCTTAATAAAAGCGTGTTATGAATAATCCCCCGTTAAAGACCGCTTGCTAATAATTAGAGATACACTGTATATGCTTACTCCCCCGGAAAAATTTTTACACTATGCCCATCCCAGGTACTGGTTATCGTGGTTTGGGTTGGGGGTATTGTTTTTACTGGTTCAGTTGCCTTATCCCATACTGGTTAAATTGGGCGGCTGGTTGGGGCGTCGGTCGATGCGTTTTTTAAAACGACGCGTCGCAATCGCCAGACGTAATCTGGAACTCTGTTTTCCTGACGACGACGCACAGCAAATTGATGCAAAATTAACCGATAATTTCACCTCGCTCGGTATTGGGCTGATGGAAACGGGCATGGCGTGGTTCTGGCCCGACCGGCGGATTAAAAAGTGGATTGACGTCGTCGGGCTGGAGAATTTGCAGAAAGCGGAAGACCAGCAGCGCGGAGTGATCGTCATCGGCGTACACTTTATGACGCTCGAACTCCATTTCCGCATGTTGGGCCACTGCAAACCGATGACCGTGATGTACCGACCTCATAACAGCAAAATTATGGAGCGGGTGCAAAAGAAGGGGCGTTCTCGCTCGGGAAACGAACTGGTCAGCCGGAAAAAACTGGTCGGCATGGTGCATAAATTAAAACGCGGCGGCGTGGTCTGGTTTGCGCCGGATCAGGACTATGGTCCCAAAGGCAGCCTGTTCGCGCCTTTTTTTGGCGTGGAGCAGGCGGCGACCAGCAACGGTACCTTCATTATCGCCAGGCTGGCCAGACCTGCCCTGGTGACCGCCGTGGTGATCCGTAAGCCAGGCGCGCAGGGATATCAACTGATTATCTCGCCGGAACTGGAAAATTATCCTTATGACGACGCGCTGGCCGCCGCCGGCTACATCAATCGGGTTATCGAACGGGAAATCATGAAAGCCCCCGAACAGTATCTTTGGCTGCATCGGCGTTTCAAGACTCGTCCGGCAGGCGAACCGTCGCTGTATATTTAATATGCGGGCGTTTACCTTTTCTCGACTATACTTAACTCCATCGGTTTAAAACCGATTGGGCCTCCCGCCTTCTCCCTTTCCCGATACCCGCGCCGGACCGGCGCAACAAGGGTGTTTTTCCAAGATATAAGCGCCGACATTCCTGCGCCAATAAGGTCTGCCAGCTTTCTGGACGTTACCTTCAATACCGCCTGCGCGGATTTTGCGTTCAGGCGAAAAGGCGATTATGACAATATTTCCCCGCGTGCTGAATTTTTTGCGTCGATCCCCATCGCCCTGGCATGACATTTTACCGGTAAGAGGCGAGCTGTTCGGCATGGAGCGCCTGGAACAACACGGCCGCACGCTGGCGGAGGCTCAGCCGGTGACGCTCTCGCCGCCCGCCGTGCTGTCTTTGCACCATCGTTTGGACGATAACGCCAAGGTGTTACTGACCGCGTATCGCGCCAGCGCCGCTGAACTGGAAAAGGGCGGCAGCGTGGTGCCGGCGGCGGAATGGTTACTGGATAACTATCATCTGGTGTCGGCTCAGATCCGTGAAATCCGAGAAGATCTTCCGCCGCGCTATTACCAACAACTGCCGAAATTATCGCAGGGGCCATTTGCCGGTTATCCGCGGGTCTTCGGTCTGGTCTGGGCGTTCATTGCCCACACCGACAGCCATGTCGATCCTGAAGCATTACGCCGTTTCATCATGGCGTATCAGGGGGTACAGCCATTGACCATCGGGGAACTCTGGGCCGTCGCCATTACCCTGCGCATCGTGCTGATAGAAAATTTGCGTCGCCTGGCCGATCAGATGACGGTCGGGCGTCAGGCTCGCGCCGAGGCCGAACGGGTCGCCAACCGTCTGCTGCTGGCGGGCGATGGACAGTCCGCATTGGCGAAGGAGATCGCGCGTCATAATGATGCGCCGCTATCCGAGACGTTTGCGGCGCAACTGGTGAAGCGATTACGCGATCAGGATCCGCGCACCACGCCGGCGCTGGGGTGGCTGGAACAGCGCCTGAGCCAGCAGGGGCGTACGATGGACGACGTGGTGCAAAACGCGCAGCAGCGTCTGGGCGTGTCGAATGTCACCGTGCGCAATATCATTACCAGCATGCGGTTAATTTCCGATATCGACTGGGCGACGTTTTTTGAAAGCGTCAGTCTGGTGGATGCGCGTTTGCGGGCCGGCAGCGCGTTTGCCGAGATGGATTTCACCTCGCGCAATTTATATCGCAGCGCCATTGAGCAACTGGCCCGACGGGCGCCTTGCAGCGAGCTGGATATTGCCGAAAAAGCGCTGTTGCTGGCGCAGAGCGTACCCGCCTCGTTATCGCCGGACGATCCTGAAGGGCGGCGGCGTGAACCCGGTTATTACCTGATAGCGGAAGGGCGTCCGCAGCTTGAAAAGGTCATTGATTTTCGCCCCGAACTGCTGCTGCACGTTAACCGTTTTTCACTGCGCGTGGGGATGGCCGGCTATGCGGCGGCCATCGGCTTTTTTACCGCGTTATTGCTCGCCGGCGCGTTAGTCGTCTTGTCGTCTCCCGCCGTTTCGCTCGTCTGGCTGATAGGGATCGGTTTCGTCTGTCTGATTCCATTTTCTGAAATCGCCACCGTCTGGGTCAACCGGCTGACGGCCTGGCTATTCGGCGCGTCTCCGCTGCCCGCGCTGGAACTGCTGCAAGGCATCCCGACGCATTGCCGAACGCTGGTGGTGATACCCACGCTGCTTTCCAGCGAGCAGGATATTCTGCAACAGGTCGAACAACTGGAGGTGCATTACTTATCCAGCGGCCAGGGGGATATCACCTTTGCCTTATTGACCGATGGCGTCGATGCCGACAGCGAACAGCTGGACGGCGACCAACAGATGCTGACGCAGGCGTCCGGCGCGATACAGCGGCTCAATGCCCGCTACGGCGCCGGCGATCGTTTTTTACTGTTGCACCGTAAACGGTTGTTCAATCGCAGTGAAAATCTGTGGATGGGCTGGGAACGCAAACGGGGCAAGCTGCATGAGCTTAACCGCCTGTTGCGCGGCGCCGACGATACCAGTTTTATCCCGGTCGGCGGGCTGGCCGTTCATGTTCCGCCGGATGTCCGCTATGTGATTACGCTGGACGCCGATACCCGTTTACCCAGAGATACGGCCTTAAAATTGATCGGCAAAATGGCGCACCCGCTCAATCGACCTCGCTGGGATGACGACGGCCGACATATCGTCGCCGGTTATGCCATTCTGCAACCGCGCATTACCCCCTCACTGCCCGCCGGGCATGAAGGCTCGCTGTATCAGCGTATCTTCTCCTCGCCGGGCGGCATCAATCCCTATGAGGCGTCGGTCTCCGATGTGTATCAGGATCTGTTCGGCGCCGGTTCCTACACCGGTAAAGGGATCTACGATGTCGATGCCTTCGAACGCGCGCTACAGGGCCGCATTCCGGAAAACAGCCTGCTGAGTCACGATCTGTTTGAAGGCACCTATGCCCGTTCGGGGCTGGCGTCGGATGTCGAACTGGTCGAGGCGTTTCCCTCCCGCTATGACGTCATCGTAAAGCGGCAACACCGCTGGACGCGCGGCGACTGGCAGTTGTTGCCGTGGATCCTGGGACTGAAGCGCACGGCGTCAGGCAACGTGGCGCATCTGTCGGCGCTGGGCCGCTGGAAAATGACCGACAATTTACGCCGTTCGCTGTTGGCGCCCAGCCTGCTGTTGATGTTGTTTTTCTGCGGCGTATTGCCGCTGACGCTGGCCTGGAAAGGGTTTGCGCTGGTACTGCTGGTGCTGGCGTTCCCCGCCTGTCTGCCTGCGCTATGGGATTTCATTTCCCGCGGCCTGCGCGGCGTAACGCGTCAGCAGCCGTTTAAGCAAAGTCGTCCTTTGCGGCGCCTGTTCAGCGATCTCAAGATGGCGGCAATGCAGATTTTTCTTTCTCTGGCGTTTCTGGCCGATCATAGCTGGCGGGCGCTTGATGCGTTGATTCGCACGTTGGTTCGCTTGACGATCACCCGGCGGCATTTGCTGGAGTGGACCACCGCGGCGCAGTCGGGGCGCGATCCGCGGCTGACGCTGACGGGTTTTTACCGGCGAATGGCGGGCGGCTTGTTGCTGAGTCTGGCGGTAGCGGGATGTGCGCTGACGTTGTCGCCGGCGAACTGGCCGCTTTGGCTGCCGTTGGCGTTGTTATGGCTGGCGGCGCCGGCGCTGGCGCTGTGGGTCAGCCGGCAACCATCCATGACGCGTCAGGAAAAAATCGGCGAGGTTGATAAACGCGCCTTGCGATTAACCGCACGGCGAACCTGGCGTTTTTTTGAAACCTTTGTCACCCCCCTCGAACATTACCTGCCGCCGGATAATTTTCAGGAACAGCCGAAACCGGTTATCGCGCATCGCACCTCGCCGACCAATATCGGTCTGTATCTGCTTTCCACCGTGGCGGCGCGCGATTTCGGCTGGATCGCGATGGCGAATGTGGTCGAACGGCTGGAAGCGACGTTAAATACCCTGGATCGCTTGCCGCGTTTCCGCGGCCATTTTTTTAACTGGTATGACACGCGGGATCTTCAGACGCTGTTGCCGGCCTATGTCTCTTCTGTGGATAGCGGCAACCTGGCGGGTAATCTGATTGTTTTGGCGAATAGCTGCGAGCTATGGCAGGAGGAGAGCTGGGTCAGGGATATTCGCACGCCGCTGGCCGATCATCTCCAGTTGATCCGCGAGTCTATGGCACTGCATCGTGAAACGCAGGGCGATCTTTCGCTACGACAGCGGTTAGGCAAAATAGACGCCTTGCTGGGAAGTAAACTGCCGCCGGAACGCCTGTTATCGGAATCGGTGCTGCAACTTGACCACCTGTTGCGACAGACGCAGGCGCTGTTGCCGCCGGCGGACGATCAGGCCGCCGCCGAACCGCTTTTCTGGCTGAACGCCGCCCGCGATATGCTGACGGCGCATCAGCGCGAGTACGACGATTCCGCCGCCGCGCGCTATGCGCTGGTGGTGCGTTTGCAGGATCTGGCGTTTCGTTCGCGCGCGCTGGCGATGGAAATGGACTTCGCGTTTCTGATCGATCCTGAGCGCAAGCTGTTGTCGATCGGTTATTTAACCCTGGAAAATCAACTGGATGCCAGTTGTTATGATTTGCTGGCCTCTGAAGCACGCTTAGCCAGCCTGTTCGCCATCGCCAAAGGCGATGCCGGCACGCGTCACTGGTTCCGGCTGGGGCGTGCGTCGGTGATGACCGGGCGCGGTTCGGTGTTGATGTCCTGGTCGGGTTCGATGTTCGAATACCTGATGCCGTCATTGGTGATGCACGCGCCGGTGGGTAGTCTGCTGGAGCAGACGACGCGTCTGATTGTCGCTCAGCAGCAGGCATATGGTCGCTCGTTATCGGTTCCCTGGGGCATTTCCGAGTCGGCGTATAACGCCCGTGATATAGACTTTACCTATCAGTATTCCAATTTTGGCGTACCCGGTCTTGGGCTAAAGCGCGGTCTTGCCGATAATCTGGTGATCGCGCCCTATGCCACCGGTCTGGCGGCGATGGTGGATCCGCTGGCCGCCTGTCGAAACTATGAGCGTCTGGCGGCTATGGGCGCTTGCGGCCGCTATGGTTTTTATGAAGCGCTGGATTTCACCCCTTCGCGTCTGCCGGAGAATCAAAAGCAGGTCATTGTTTATAGCTTTATGGCGCACCATCAGGGAATGACGCTGGTCGCCCTGGCCAACACCCTGCACGACGGCAAGATGCGCAGCCGTTTTCACCGCGAGCCGGTGATTCAATCTTGCGAGTTGTTGTTGCAGGAAAATCTGCCCGCGCATGTCGCCATTGCCGAACCGCAGCCTGAGGATGTGAAAGTCGGCGCAGGAGAAAACCGCAATGAGGCCGCCACGCTGCGCTGCTTTTCCGCCACGCCGTCCGGCGCGCCCATCACTCATTTACTTTCCAACGGCCGTTACGCCGTGATGCTGACCACCACCGGTTCCGGCTATAGCCGCTGGCGCGAGCTGGCGATTACCCGCTGGCAGGAAGATGCGACGCGCGACAACTGGGGGAGCTTCGTGCTGTTGCGGGACGTTCGCAGCGGCAGGATCTGGTCTGCCGGCGAGCAACGTCAGTTAAGCGAATCGCCGGGCAATTTACCGGTGCCGTCCGGTATCATCGGCAGCAAAATCGGCGTGCCGATGCACCGCTATGATGTGGTGTTCGGCGAAGACCGCGCTTCCTTTATCCGCCATGAAAAATCACTGACCACCAAGATGGATGTGCTGGTCTCCGGCGAAAGCGACGGCGAGGTTCGACGGGTAACCCTGACCAACAGCGGACGGCGACAGCGCGATATCGAGCTGACCTCCTATGCGGAAATCGTGCTGGCGACGCCCGCCGCCGATAGCGCCCACACCGCGTTCTCCCGGCTGTTTGTGCAAACGGAATATCTGGATGAATTCTCCGCGCTGATCGCCACCCGGCGCCCCAGAACGCCGGGCGAGCAGCCGGTGTGGGCCGCGCATTTCGTGGTGCTGGAAGGCACTGTCGGCGGAAAAATGCAGTATGAGTCGGACCGGGCGCGCTTTATCGGTCGCGGCAAGTCGGTGATGAACGCGGATGCGATTTCAGGCCGTCAGCCGTTGTCCGGCACCACCGGAACCGTGCTTGATCCGATTTTCTCGCTGCGTCAGCAGGTGCGCGTTCCTGCCGGCAAGACCCTTCGTCTGGCTTTTTGGACCGTGGTGGCGGCGTCGCGTGACGAGCTGATCGACGTGATAGATAAACATTACGATCGCAGCGCCTATGAACGTGATAAAACCTTTGCCTGGACGCAGGCGCAGGTGCAGTTGCGGCATCTGGGCGTGAAGGCGGAAGAAGCCGCCGACTTTCAGCGTCTGGCGGCGGCGGTGATCTATGCCGATCCGCGTTTCCGCGCTTTGCCGGAACTGATCGTAGAAGGGGCGGGCGTGCAATCCGGCCTGTGGCCGATGTCCATCTCGGGCGATCTGCCCATTGTGCTGCTGCGCATCGATGATATCGGCGATATGGCGCAGGTTCATCAGCTACTGAGGGCGCATGAATACTGGCGTATGAAGCTGCTGAATGTGGATCTGGTGATCGTTAACGAACGCGCATCTTCCTATATTCAGGATTTACAGATCGCCATTGAAACGGCGATCCGCAGCAGTCAGTCAAGGCCGCGTCTGGGCGGCGTCTCAACGCGCGGCGAAGTCTATGCGTTGCGCGCCGATCTCATGTCGGCGCCAGCGCGGGCGCTGCTGTTATCGGTCGCCCGGGTTTCGCTCACCGCCCGGCGCGGACTGCTGGCGCGTCAGTTGGAATTAATCCCTTATTCGCCGCCGCTATCGCGTCCGTCTCGCGCGTTGCAAGCGGGCGCTCCCGCCCGGACGCCGTTGCCCGAGGGACTGGAGTTTTTTAACGGTATCGGCGGATTCGCCCGTCAGGGGCGCGAATATGTCACGGTGCTTGATGCCGAACGCGCCACGCCCGCGCCGTGGATCAATGTTATCGCCAATCCGACGTTCGGGTTTCAGGTATCGGCGCAGGGCAGCGGCTATACCTGGGCGGAAAACAGTCGTGAAAATCAGCTCACGCCCTGGGGAAACGACGCGGTGATCGATCCCGGCGGCGAGGCGCTGTACGTGCATGACGACGCCAGCGGCATGCTGTGGACGCCGACCGCATGGCCGATCAACGACGGCGGGCGCTACATAGCCCGCCACGGCTTCGGCTATAGCCGCTTTAGCCATCACGCCAACGGCATTGAACTGGATTTATTGCAGTTCGTCCCGCTGACGGACGCAATCAAGATATCGCGTCTGCGTCTGCATAATAGGTCGACGCAGGCGCGCCAATTGACCATTACCGCTTATGCCGAATGGGTGCTGGGCGCGTCGCGCAGCGCCAATGCGCCTTATCTGCTGAGCAGCGTGGAGCCGCAAACCGGGGCGATGCTGGTCCATAATCCCTGGTCGGGCGGTTTCCCCGGTCGGGTCGGTTTTGCCGATTTATCCGGCTGGCAGTCGTCGTTTACCACCGATCGAACCGAGTTTCTGGGACGTAACGGCGATATGCAGGCGCCGGCCGCGCTGGTGGAGAACACCCGGCTGTCCGGCGAGACGGCGGCCGGACGCGATCCCTGTAGCGCATTGCAAACGCACATCAGCATCGCGCCCGGAGAACAGGCGGAGATCGTCTGGTTTATCGGTCAGGAAGCCTCTACGGCGCTGGCCGTCAATCTGATTGAAAAATACCGGGAAATCGATCTTGACCAGGTGCTGAGCGGCGTTGAAGCGCATTGGGCGGCGGTGACGGGCGCGGTACAGGTCACCACGCCGGACAGATCGATGGACATCATGCTCAATGGCTGGTTGCTTTATCAGACATTGTCATGCCGTATTCAGGCTCGCTGCGGGTTTTATCAGGCCAGCGGCGCCTACGGTTTCCGCGACCAGCTCCAGGACGGCATGGCGTTAACCTTTTCCCGTCCGCAGGAGACGCGCCGTCATCTGCTGCGCGCCGCCGGACGACAGTTTGCCGAGGGCGACGTGCAGCACTGGTGGCTGCCCCATACCGGCGCCGGGGTCAGAACGCATATCTCCGACGACCGCGTCTGGCTGGCATTCGCCGCCGCAACCTATGTGCAGACCAGTCAGGATCGCGCGGTGCTTGATGAACCCATAGCTTTTCTTGAGGGGCCGCCCGTCGCGCCGGGTGAACATGACGCGTTCTTCCAACCGATGCCGTCAGAGGAATCGGCTTCGTTGTTCGAACACTGCGCGCGCGGCCTGGATCAGTGTCTGTCGCTGACCGGCGCCAACGGTTTACCGCTTATCGGCGGGGGCGACTGGAACGATGGCATGAACCGCGTCGGCGAAGGCGGCAAAGGGGAGAGCGTCTGGCTTGGCTGGCTGCTGATTCGCACCATCGCTATCTTCGCGCCGCTGGCGGATGAGCGCGACCCCGCGCGCGCCGCGCGCTGGCGCCGTCACGCCGAGTCGGTGCGCCAGGCCATTGAACGGTCGGCCTGGGACGGCGCCTGGTATCGGCGCGCGACCTTCGACGACGGCAGTTGGCTTGGCAGCCATCTCAATGACGAGTGCGCCATTGATGCGATTGCGCAATCCTGGGCGGTGCTTTCCGGCGCCGGCGATCCCGCGCGCGCGGCGACGGCGATGGCCTCTCTGGAAGAACATTTGATTCGCCCGCATGATGGTCTGGCGCTGCTGTTCACGCCGCCGTTCGATCGCACCGCGCAGGATCCCGGTTACATCAAAGGTTATCCGCCCGGTCTGCGGGAAAACGGCGGACAGTACACCCACGGCGCGATTTGGTCGGTGCTGGCGTTTGCCCAATTGGGCCAGGGCAACAAGGCCGGCGCGCTGTTTTCCCTGCTTAACCCGATCAATCACGGCGCGACGCCTGAGCAGATCGCCCGCTACCGCGTCGAGCCTTACGTCATCGCCGCCGATGTCTATTCCGTCGCGCCCCATAGCGGCCGGGGCGGCTGGACCTGGTACACCGGCTCGGCCGGCTGGCTGTACCGCTCGGGCATTGAGGGCATTCTGGGGATAAGGCGCGAAGGTCAGCTATTGCTGCTTTCTCCCTGTATTCCGGACTATTGGCCGGGTTTCGAGGCCAGTATTGTTCTGGGGGAATGCCGCTATCTGGTCAGCGTGGTGAATGAAAATCACCGCTGCCGGGGAATATCGCAGGCAACGCTGGATGATAAAGTCGTCTTGATTAACGACGAAAAAGTACAAATTGAATTAGCAGAGGGCGATCACCATATCAGGCTGACGTTATAAATATGGGCGGATAAATGGATAATGCGGGGCATTAATTTTATTAATGCCCGCCATTAAAAATAATGGATTGACGCACTGGCGGAAGAAAGCGATAAAAATTAAATAAGGCATACCCGTTATCTTTCAAGTTGCCGCTGCGGTGGTCATATTATTCGGCCTCTCTATGCGCCGCGCTTGTGTAAAGGGCCAACGCGTTGCGATGTTCAAAATGATAACGCCTGGTCCGCATCTCGAAATCCATTGGGTATATTTTTTTCGGCGGATATTCATTGCCGAATATAACAACGTATTGGCTGAGGAAATAAATATGTTACAAGTGAATGGCGAACGTCTGTGGCAAAGCCTGATGGAGATGGCGAAAATCGGCGCGACGGCCGCGGGTGGGAATACGCGTCTGGCATTAACCCAGGAAGATAAACAGGGGCGTGAACTGTTTATGCAATGGTGCCGGGATGCCGGCATGCGCACCTATTTTGATGCTATTGGCAATCTGTTCGCGCGCCGCGAAGGGAAAAACCCGCAGGCTAATCCGATAGTGATCGGCAGCCACCTTGATACGCAACCGAAGGGCGGTCGGTTTGACGGCATCTACGGCGTATTGGCGGGGCTGGAGGCGATACGCACCCTGAACGATAAAAACGAAATCACCGAACAACCTCTGGAAATCGCCGTCTGGACTAACGAGGAAGGGGCGAGATTCACGCCGGCGATGTTGGGGTCCGCGGTATTTACCGGCGCGTTGGCGCTGGAAAATGCATTAGACATTACCGATGGCGACGGCGTCAGCATCCGCCGGTCGCTTAACGACATCGGCCATGCCGGGAATACGCCGTTGGCTCGCACCTTTGATGCCTACTATGAGGCGCATATAGAGCAAGGCCCGGTGCTGGAAGATGAGGACATCACGATCGGCGTGGTGACCGGCGGGCAGGGGATATGCTGGTTGGATATCGATGTGGTCGGCGTTGCCGCCCATGCCGGTACGACGCCGATGAAATCCCGGCGCGACCCTCTGTTCGCGGTGGGAGAAATGTTGGTCGCGCTGGAGCGATCGCTAAGCAATAGCTTTCCCGGCGGATTATTTACCGTCGGCCAGATGGCCATCCCGGGGTCGTCGCGTAATACCATTCCGAGCAAGGTGCGATTTACCGTGGATTTGCGCAATCCCGACGATCGGATTCTGGCGGCGATGGAAAGCAGCGTGCGTCAGCAGTTAAGCGGGATTGCCGCGGCGCGAGGATTAACGCTCCATATTGAGCGGCATTGGTTAAGCCCCGCCACGCATTTTGACGAAAACTGTATCGCCAGCGTACGTACCGCAGTACAGGCATTGGGGTATTCCTGGCGGAATATCATCAGCGGGGCGGGACATGATGCGATCAATATGGCGAAACATTGTCCGACGACCATGATCTTTATTCCCTGCGCCGGCGGTATTAGCCACAATGAGCGCGAAGCGATATCCGCGGCGGACGCGGCCAAAGGCGGCGACGTGCTGTTGAATGCGCTGCTGATTCGTGCGGCGCAGAGCAAAGCGCGCTCTTCATTCAATTAACCCTGCTCGATCCATCCTGACCGGCGGCGCGGCGAGTTATCGTCCTGCCGCCGGCCGCGGTTGTGCGGATAAGGCGCGATGGCTTTTTATTTCAGGTCTATGATATTTCCCACGGTATCTTTTCTGCTGTGATCATTAATACATCATCTTTTCCCTGCGTTTTTATTACGTCTGGTTAATTCTCATTATTTTTTTATTTGGCGATATCGTCAGGTTTTAATATTTCGTTGTGACTTGTTGGTGCAGACTATGCACCCTGCTGGCGATTTTATTAAATAATTGCACCCTAATGGCGTTAAATAATATAAATCAGGATTATACGATGCATTAAATATATAAAATTGACGAAAAATGGTGGTTGGGGAAGAATAGGTTTCAAGGGAATGTTTATATTATCCATAAGCTTTAGCAGAATTAATGTTAATTCGTTTTTATCGAACGGGAAGATTGTCAGCATTTTTCATCGCCGCCCCAAGGTAATCGATGAAATAAGTATTTTGTATTCGTCATGTATGACCGCGTCGTCGTTTTTATTTGTGGCGTATGAAAAAGATTATTTAACACTTTGGAGCAAATGATGAAGAACCCCTCTCAACCTTCCCGTAATGGCGGCCAGATCCTGTTGGAGCAACTGCGCGAGCAAGGCGCCCGACGGATATTCCTGGTGCCGGGCGAGAGCTTTCTTCCGTGTATTGATGCGTTCAACGAGCATACCGACCACATTCAGTCGGTGGTCTGCCGGCAGGAAGGCGGCGCGGCCTACATGGCGGAGGCCTACGGCAAAATGACCGGCGAGCCGGGCATCTGTATGGTGACGCGCGGGCCGGGCGCGACGAATGCCTCGATCGGCGTGCATACCGCCTATCAGGACTCGACGCCGATGATTCTGTTCGTCGGGCAGGTGGGGAACGATTTCATTGAACGCGAAGCATTTCAGGAGATCGACTACCGCCGCATGTTCGGTCAGATGGCGAAATGGGTGGCGCAGATCGACCGTACCGATCGGATTCCGGAATACGTGGCGCGGGCTTACGCGGTGGCCACCAGCGGCCGTCCCGGCCCGGTGGTGCTGGCGCTGCCGGAGGATGTATTGTGGGGCGCGTCGGATGCCGCCGTGGTGCCAGCCCGCCCGCGGTTGGATACCTATCCCGGCGCTACGCAGATGGCGGAACTGGAAGCGCGATTGAAGCAGGCGCAGCGTCCCTTTCTACTGGTGGGCGGCAGCGGCTGGAGCGCGCAGGCGCAGCGGCAGTTACAGCAGTTCGCCCGCCGTTTTGATTTACCGGTCGGCGTCGCCTGGCGCCGCCTGGAGTGCTACGACCAGCGCGACGAGCAGTTTGTCGGCCATGTGGGCTACTCGATGCATGACGCCCTGCGCCGGCAATTGCGTACGAGCGATCTGATCATCGCCGTCGGTACGCGTATCGGCGAGGCCACCAGCGAAGGCTATAGCTGGATCGACGCGCCGATGCCGCAACAAACGCTGATTCACATCTATCCGGACCCGGAAGAATTGGGGCATGTTTATCGTCCCGCGCTGGCGATCAATGCCAGCGTCAATGCCTTTGCCGCCGCGCTGCAAGCGCTGTCGCCGCAGAGCGAGCCGGTTTGGAAACCGCTGCGCGCGCAAGCGCGCGACGCCTATCTGGCAACCCTCAGGCCTTTATCCTCTCCCGGCGCGCTGAGCCTCGACCGGGTGGCGAATATCGTCGGCGAGGTGTTGGACGGTCAGGGCTGCATCACCGTCGGCGCCGGCAACTATGCGCTGTACCCGCATCGCTATGTTCCTTTCGCCGGGCTGGGCAGTTCGCTGGCGCCGACGGTCGGGGCGATGGGGTACGGGCTGCCGGCCGCCATCTCCTACAAACTGGAGCACCCGCAACGTCCGGCGGTTTGTTTCGCCGGCGACGGCTGTTTCCAGATGAACATGCAGGAACTGGGCGTCGCGCTGCAATACCAGCTCGGCGTGGTGGTGTTGGTCTTTAACAACGGTATGTGGGGCACTATTCGCGCGCATCAGGAACACCATTTCCCTGAACGGGAAATTGCGCTGCGCTTCAGCAATCCGGCGTTTGCCCGCCTGGCGGAGGCCTATGAAGGCTGGGGCGTGGTGGTTGAGGAAACCGACACGTTCGAGGCGGTATTCCGTCAGGCGTTGCGGTTTGCCGAGGAAAAACGGCGTCCGGTCATCATTGAGCTGTGTTATGACGGCGACGGCATCGCGCCCGGCGTGCTGCTCAGCGATATACGGCAACAGGCGAAAGTAAAACAGGAGGAAGAGGCATGAGCGACTATTCCCTGACGTACTGGCGGCAGGCCGCGGCACAACTGAAATACGAAGGACGCGCCTGGATTGGCGCGGGTTACGCCGATGCGGAAAACGGCGCGGTGTTGCCCAGCGTCAATCCGGCGACGGGCGAAAAATTGGTCGATATCGCCGATTGCGGCGCCGCCGATGTGGATCGGGCGGTACGCCATGCCCGCCAGGCATTCGACAGCGGCATCTGGTCGCGCCGCGCCCCGGCCGAGCGGCGTAAAACGCTGGAGCGGCTGGCGCAACTGATGGAAGAGAACAGTGAAACGCTGGCCCTGCTGGAAACGCTGGATATGGGGAAACCCATCAGCGACAGCATGGCGTTTGATATTCCCGAATCCATCCGCTGCCTGCGGTTTTATGCCGGCGCTATCGAAACCGCTACCGATGAGGTGCTGCCTACGCCGCAGGATGTGCTGGCCACGGTGGTGCGGGAGCCGGTCGGCGTGGTGGCGGCGGTGGTACCCTGGAACTTTCCGCTGATGATCGGCTGCTGGAAACTGGCGCCGGCGCTGGCGGTGGGCAACAGCGTGATAGTTAAACCGGCGGAGCAGTCCAGCCTCAGCATCTTGAAACTGGCCGAACTGGCTCAGCAGGCCGGGCTGCCCGACGGGGTGTTGCAGGTGGTCACCGGTCGCGGCGCGGTCACCGGTCGCGCGCTTGGTTTGCATAACGAGGTGGACTGTCTGGCCTTCACCGGCTCCACCGCCACGGGTAAACATTTTATGCGTTACGCGGCCGATTCCAATTTGAAGCGCGTCTGGCTGGAATGCGGCGGCAAGTCGCCGCATCTGGTATTCGCCAACTGTCGGCGGCTGGAACAGGCGGCGGCGGTCGCGGCGGCGGCGATTTTCGTCAATCAGGGCGAGGTGTGCATCGCCGGTTCGCGGCTGTACGTGGAAGACGCTATTTACGAGCCCTTCATGGAACTGTTGTTGCAGGAGGCGCTGCGCTATCTGCCGGGCGATCCGCTTGATCCGCAAACGCGAGTCGGGGCGATGGTCGATCGCGCGCAGCATCAGCGGGTGACGGACGGCATCGACGAGGCGCTGAAGGCCGGGGCGCGCTGTCTGACGCCTCTGCCGGCGCAGGCCGGCGGGCTGTTTATGAATCCGACCATTCTGGCCTGCGACAACGACAATATTGCGATGCGGCGTGAAATCTTTGGTCCGGTGCTGGGCGTGTGCAGGTTCAAGGGCGAAGAAGAAGCGCTGGCGCTGGCCAACGACACCGACTACGGTCTGGGCGCCGGGATCTGGACTGACGATCTTAGCCAGGCTCACCGCGTCGCCCGGCGTCTGAATAGCGGCATGGTCTGGGTTAACTGTTATGCCGACGGCGCGATCACCATGCCGTTCGGCGGTCGCAAGCAGTCGGGGTTCGGCCGCGACAAGTCGGTCCACGCGCTGGATAAATACACCGACCCGAAATCGACCTGGATTCAACTTGCCCGCTGAGCGGATGCCGACGGAGGAGAAGAACGATGTCTTTACATCATAATGCTTTGGCCCCGCTGATCGCGCAGCTATTGCAGGTGGAAACCGCCACGCTGGGCCATCTGCTGGATCAGGGGTTCATGCACCCCCAGCTACAGTGCGTACTGCCGGAGGGCGTGCGCTGCTGCGGTCCGGCGCTGACCGCGTCGCTGCCGGAGAACGACGGCTACAGTTTGCCGCTGGCGCTGGCGGCCGCGCGTCCGGGAGACGTTTTGGTCATCGAGCGCGTCAATGACGATCGGCATGCCTGCTGGGGGGCGGTCATGACGGCCGCCGCGCGGCAGGCCGGGATTGCCGCGGTGATCCTGGATGGCTACATCACCGATTTGTCCGCTATTCGCGCCGAGAACTTTCCGGTCTGGTGTAAAGGGCGATCGCCGCTGACCACCAAACGGGGGAAAAACGGCGGTACGGTCAATCAACCGGTGATCTGCGGCGGCGTACCGGTTTGCCCCGGCGATATCGTGCTGGCCGATGAAAACGGCGTGATTGCATTGCCCGCCGCGCAAATTACGCGCTACGTGGAGGAAGCGATCCGCATTCAGCAGCGAGAGCCGCTGATCATTGAGAAACTGCGGCAGGGATTGAGTCTGGCCGAGATTTACCGCCATCAAAACTGACATTTTTACTAACGCTGTATGGGGATCGTGAACATGACACTGAAAAAATCGCTGCTGGCCTCGCTGCTCGGCGCCACGCTGGCTTTTTCCGCACTGCACAGCGCGCCGGCGCTGGCCGGGAAAGCCGATGATACGCTGAACGTGGCGTTTTCCGATGAGCCAGAACCGCTGGACTCTTACAAAATCGCCGGCCGCCAGGGGTTGATCATCGCCCGTCACATCTATGACGGCCTGTTATACAAAGATCTGAGCAGCGGGGAGATCAAACCGGCGCTGGCGGAATCCTGGAAATTCACCGATGACAAAACTCTCGAATTTGCGCTGCGCAAAGGGGTTAAATTTCATAACGGCGCCGACTTTAACGCGGATGACGTTATCACCACGCTGAACACCGTTATCAAACCGGCCTACGGCACGCGTTTTCAAATCTCCGTGGATTGGATCGCCAGCGTGGAAAAAGTGGATGACTATACCGTGCGTATCCACATGGCGAAGCCGTTCGCCGGCGCGGTGGAAATGCTGGCCGACGCGCTGCCGATCTACCCGCATGCCTACTTCGCCGAAAAAGGTTCGGCGGGCATGGCGGAGCAGCCGGTCGGCACCGGGCCGTATAAGCTCCTCGAGCAGACGCCGGGCGTTCGCTATGTGCTTGAGCGTTTCGACGATCACTATGCCGGCAGTCCGAAAGGAAAGCCGGCGATTAAACGCATCGTGATCCGCACCATCCCGGAGATGAACACGCAATACGCCGAACTGATGTCCGGCAAGCTGGACTGGATCTGGCGTGTTCCCCCTGACCAGGCTAAAAGGCTGGCGGGCCGGGTGACAATGATCAATGCGCCGATCATGCGTATCGCCTACGTCAGTCTGGCCACGGGCAGCGCGGCGGATACGCCGATTACCCATCCGCTGGTTCGCAAGGCCATGCTGCATGCGGTAAACCGCCAGCAAATCGCCAAGGTTTTCGGCGGCGAGTCTTCCCAGGTGCTGAATTCCGCCTGTAATCCGTTGCAGTTTGGCTGCGAGCAGGATGTCGCCGTCTATGGCTACGATCCGCAAAAAGCGAAAGATTTGCTGAAAGAGGCCGGTTATCCGAATGGTTTCGAGTTGGAAATGGTGTTTTCCGCTATCCCGCGTCCGGTGGCGGAAGCGGTCTCCTCCGATCTTGCCAAAGTGGGTATTCGCGTCAGATTAAATGAAAACCAGTTCGCGGCGGCGGTGCAGAAGTGGCGCGCCGGCACGCTGCCCGCGCTGATGTCCAACTGGGGCAGCTACGGCATCGGCGATGTGGCCTTTATTCTGTCTAACTATTTCGGCGGCGGCGATGACGATATGGTCAAAGACGCCCAGTTGGCGGCCTGGCTGAAAACGGCGGATACCTCGCCGGATAGCGAGGTGCGTAAACAAAACTACAGCCTGGCGCTGAAAAAGATCGCCGACCAGGCCTATTGGATACCGCTGTATAACTACAATATCAACTACGGTCTGTCGAAAGATTTGAACTTTACGCCGCAGCCTGATGAGTTCGCCCGCTGGTGGTTGTCGAGCTGGAAGTAATCCTTATTGCCCGCCGCGGCGGGCATGCTTCAATTTTTGCACTGTCATGAGCGTATCGACATGCTGATATTCGCATTAAAAAGATTGACGGTCGCCGCGCTGGTCGCGCTGGCGGTCTCGGCAATCAGCTTTGCGCTGGCTTACCTGGCCGGCGATCCGGCTATCGCCATCGCCGGCTCCGGCGCCAGCGCCCAGGATGCCGAACTGGTGCGCCGCCTTTACGGTTTCGATCGCCCGTTGCCGGAACAGTATCTGCATTGGATTGGCGGCGTACTGCAAGGCAATCTGGGCAACAGTTATTACTTCAATATGCCGGTCGGCCAGATTATCGGCGAACGTATTCCCGTCACGCTGATGTTGGGCGTCAGCGCGTTTCTGCTGGCGCTGGTTATCGCCATTCCACTGGGGGTGCTGGGCGCACTGAAGCCCGGCGGCATTATCGACCGGCTGGCGCTGTTGGTTGCGGTGACGGGGCAGGCCATTCCCAGCTTCTGGCTCGGTCTGATTCTGATCGTGATATTCGGCGTCTGGCTGGGCGTGGCGCCTATCTCCGGCGCCGACAGCTGGCAGGGGTATCTGCTGCCGGTGATCGTGCTGAGCTATTACGCCACGCCCGCGCTGATGCGGCTGATGCGCGCCAGCATGATTGACGTCTTGCAGGCCGATTACATTCGCACGGCGCGCTCCAAGGGCATCGGTATGCCGGCCGTCATCCTGCATCACGCCATGCGCAATGCGATTCTGGCGCTGGTTTCCGTCGCGGCGGTGCAGCTCGGCATCCTGCTGTCCGGTTCGATCGTCATTGAAAGCGTGTTCGCCCTCAACGGGTTGGGGCGTCTGGCTTGGGAGTCTCTGCTGCGCAGCGATTTGCCGGTCGTGCAGGGGATCATTCTGATCCTGTCGTTGATTTATGTCGTGCTGACCACGCTGGCCGACCTGATTAATGCCTGGCTTGACCCGCGGATTAGGGAGTCCTGATGAAGTCAACGTTAGATTCTTCGCCGGCGCTGCCGGAAAACAAGCCGGTCCGCCGCAGTCTGAAGCGTTTTCGCAAAACCGGGATCCTGGTCGGCGGCGCCATTCTGTTGCTGATGATCGCCATCGCGCTGCTGGCGCCGTGGCTGGCGCCTTACGATCCCATCGCTCAGGATCTCGACCGGCGTCTGATCGTACCATTCTGGCAGGCGAGCGAGAGCACCGGCCACTGGTTAGGCACCGACCAGCTCGGGCGCGATTATTTGTCGCGGTTGATTTACGGCGCCCGTATCTCGCTGGGCATTGGTATCGGCGTGGTGATTGTCGCCGGCGTTATCGGTACCTCGCTGGGGGTGCTGGCCGGCTATTTCGGCGGTCGCGTCGATATGCTGATCAGTTTTTTAATCACCACGCGTCTGTCGCTGCCCATCGTGCTGGTCGCCCTGGCGGCGGTGGCGTTGAAAGGCGCTTCCATTATGACGCTGGTGACCATTTTGGGCCTGCTGGTGTGGGATCAGTTCGCCATCGTCACCCGGGCCAGAACCCAGTCGCTGCGCAACGAGGCGTTTGTGCGTTCGGCGCGCGCCGTCGGCGCCTCGCACCTGTTTATCATGCTGCGGGAAATTCTGCCGAATCTGCGCAATACCATCATCGTTATCGCGACGCTGGAAGTCGCCAATGTGATTCTGCTGGAATCGGCGCTCTCCTTTCTCGGTCTGGGCGTCAGGCCGCCGACGCCTTCCTGGGGATTAATGATCGCCGAAGGGCGCGATAACATTTTATTTGAATCCTGGCTGATAGCGCTGCCGGGCGGCGCGCTCTGTCTGCTGGTGCTGGCGGTTAACCTGTTCGGCGACGGCCTGCGCGATGTGATGGGAGCGGAAATTAAACGATGAGTAATGAACCGATACTGACCGTGCGCGATCTACAGATTTCCATCCCTACCGCGCAGGGAACGTTCCATGTGGTGCGCGGCGTGGATTTCGACCTGTGCGCCGGGGAAACCCTGTGTCTGGTGGGGGAGTCCGGCTGCGGCAAATCGATTACCGCGCTGTCGCTGCTCGGCCTGCAAACCAGCAAAGCGAAAATCAGCGCGCGGCGGATGTTGTTCCGGGGACAGGCGCTGGATAAGCTGTCGCAGCGGGAACTGAACAAGCTTCGCGGCCGTGATATAGCGATAATTTTTCAGGATCCGATGACCACCCTGAACCCGACGCTCTCCATTGAAAGACAAATGATCGAGGGCGTGATGCGGCACGAGTCGCTTAGCCGCGAGCGGGCGCGCCAGCGGGCGATACAATTGCTGGAACAGGTCGGCATTCCCCAGCCGGCCGAGCGTATTCGCCAGTACCCGCATCAATTTTCCGGCGGTCAGCGGCAGCGCATCATCATTGCGATGGCGCTGATGGGAAAACCGGCGCTGTTGATTGCCGATGAGCCGACCACGGCGCTGGATGTCACGATCCAGGCGCAGATTTTGACGCTGATTCGCGAATTGGCGCGGCAGCTGAATTTCGCTCTGTTGTTGATTACCCACGATTTCGGCGTGGTGGCGGCAATGGCGGATAAAGTGAGCGTGATGTACGCCGGGCGCATTGTCGAGTCCGCGCCGGTCGGCGAGCTGCTGGAACAGGCGCAGCATCCCTATACCCGCGGGCTGATCGCCAGCATTCCGATTCCGGGGAAAACGCCGCCCGGTTCCGATCTGCCGGTTATCGACGGCCGGGTGCCGGAACTGCTGGGCGAGATGGAAGGATGCGCGTTCCGCTGGCGTTGCGCCTGGCGGCAGCCAATCTGTCAGCGGACGCTGCCGATCCAGCAGCGCGGAACGGAACATCGTTACGAGTGTGTGCGATCCTGGGAGGAACCGTGATGAATCGTGAAACGGAAAACGGCCCGCTGTTACAGGTGAACGGGGTCAGCCAGTCATTCAGGCTGGGCGGCGGTTTGATGAAGCCCGCCAGACGGATACAGGCGCTGGACAACGTCTCGCTGACCTTGCAGGCGGGTGAGACGCTCGGGCTGGTGGGCGAGTCCGGTTGCGGAAAAAGTACGCTGGCGAATATTATTCTGGGGCTGAATCGACCGGAAAGCGGCGAGGTGCTGCTTGCCGGCAAGCCTATCCGTGAAATGGAACGGTTAGCGCGCGCCAGCCTGTTGCAGCCGGTATTTCAGGATCCCTATTCGTCGCTGAATCCGTCCTATACCATTTATGAAACGGTGTTGCAGCCGTTGAAAATTCACTGGCGCGGCGGCGAATGGCGGCGCGAGGTGCTGGAGATGCTGGATCGCGTAGGATTTCCCAGCCGGCTGGCCAACGCCTATCCGGGCGAATTGTCCGGCGGGCAGCGGCAGCGAGTGGCGATTGCCAGGGCGCTGATCCTCAATCCGTCGGCGCTGATCTGCGACGAACCGACCAGCGCGCTGGACGTTTCCGTTCAGGCGCAAATCATCAACCTGCTGCTGGCGCTGAAGCGAGAGTTTAATCTGGCGATGGTGTTTATCAGTCACAACCTGGCGGTGGTGGAACATTTGTCGGATCGGGTCTGCGTGATGTATCAAGGGAAGGTGGTGGAGCAGGGCGACTGCGCGTCAACCTTCGCCAACCCGCGTCATGACTATACCCGCAAGCTGCTTGCGGCCACCTTGCTGCCGCAACGTCATACCCGTCTGGCGCGTTAATAGCCTGTTAGACGCAGCGCGTCCCGCAGCCGGTGGAAGAAGGCTTCTTCGGCCTGATTATACTTGGGCTCCTGATTCCACATCAGATGCAGCGTGATGCGCGCGATGCCGTCATAGGGGGGCAGTTTCCACAGATGGCCGGCTTCCTCTTCCATTTTCACCACGTGTCCGGGCAGCGCGCCGATCCCCAGCCCGCAACGAACCATGCGCCTGACTTCGTCGAGACTGGCGCTGGTGCCGATAATCCTGCCCTCCAGCGCCTGCTGCGCCCGAAACAGGGCCAGCGGCGCCAGTACGCCGTCCAGCTGTTCACTGGCAAAAGACACAAAGTCCTCATTATGCAGGTCGCTGATGTTCAGATGCGGGTGTCCGAACAGCGGGTGATGTTTTCCGCAGTAGAGGAAATAGTTTTGATGCAATAACGGCGTATCGGCGAGTCCCTGTACGCTTTTATGTTTTAAACAAATCCCCAGACCGGCCTGATAATGCAGCAGGGCATCCTGCACATCCGCGCTTGAACCGGTGGTAATCTCGAAATTGACGCGCGGATGGTTTTGATGAAACTCGCACATCACGCTATCCAGAATGTCGCTGTTAACGCCGGAAACCAGCGCCAGACGTATCACGCCGGTAAGATCGTGCGGCGTGTTGCGCACCGCCATCGACAGTCGGGCGATACTGCCGTAAATCGCCAAAGCTTCGCGATAAACCAGTTCGCCGGCCGAGGTCAGATTGAAATTGGCGCCGTTGCGGACGATCAGATTTTCATCGAGCCGATCCTCCAGCCTCTTTAGCGCCAGACTAACCGCCGGCTGCGTCAGATGCAGGCGGGCGGCCGCGCGGCTGATGCTCCCTTCCTGCACAATAGCAAGAAAAGTACGCAATAGATTCCAGTCAAGTCGGTCGTGAATATGGGACATAAACATTTTCCTGTGGCGCTTTGCCGTCGCGTCATAGGGCAAAGCATAAAACATGACGGGTGCGACATCATGCCGCGTTATCCCGTGGGCTATGGTCTGTTAAGCAGGAATCAGGCCAGTGCGGACCAGGATTAAGCGAAAAGCGCTGTCCCGGGCGGCATCTATCGGTTTACCCGTTTTTTCCGGTCTGCTGGTGGCGTAAGCGATGCAAAAAACAGGCCATCATGGTGCGGGGCTGGCACCAGCAGAGGGCAGCCGGATATGGCGTGTCGCAACGGATAACATGAGCGGTTACTGACATAAACCCCTATTCCAGCGCGCGCAGCGGCGTTCCCGCCAGAAACGCCTGAATATCTTCCACCGCCTGCGTGAAATAGATGCGGTAATTATCGTCGGCGACATAGCCGAGGTGCGGCGTCGCCAGCACATTGGGCAGCGTGCGCAACGGGTGATCGGCGGGCAACGGCTCGCTGTCGAAAACGTCCAGCCCGGCGCCGGCAATGTTTCCCGCGCGCAGCGCGTGCAGCAGGGCGGATTGATCGACAATCGCCGCCCGCGAGGTGTTAATCAGCAGCGCCGAGGGTTTCATCCGCGCCAGCTCCGCCGCGCCGAGCAGGCCGCGCGTGCGTTCGCTAAGCACCAGATGAATCGACACGATGTCGCTGTCGCTCAGCAGCGCTTCCTTCGAGGCGGCAAGCGTAACCCCAACACTTGCGGCGTCCTCTGCGGTCAGATTCCGGCTCCAGGCGCTGACCTCCATGCCAAAGGCCAGCGCAATGCGCGCCATGCGCCGGCCGGTTTTGCCTAATCCCAGCAATCCCAGTCGCTTGCCGCTCAGACCGATGCCGACGGTGCTTTGCCAGGGGCCGTTCCGGCGTAGCGCCAGATTTTCGCTTATCAGATGCCGGGCCAGCCCGAGGATCTGCGCCCAGGCGAGTTCCACCGGCGCCGCCGATCCGCTGTCCGTACCGCACACGGTCACGCCGTGGGCCTTGGCCGCCGCCAGATCGACGGCGGCGTTACGCATGCCGGAGGTGACCAGCAGTTTTAATCGCGGCAGGCGGGCGAATAGCGCGGCGGTAAACGGCGTACGTTCGCGCATAATCACGATAATGTCCGCCTCGGCCAGTTCGGCGGCCAGTTGAGCTTCATCGTCAATGCGGCGCGTCAGCGCGCGGCATTCCACCTGGGGCGCCAGCGCCGACCAATCGGCGAACGACAATGCGACGTTCTGGTAATCATCAATAATGCGGCATTGCAAGGGTATCGGGGCGGACATGGAATACCTTATCGACAACAGAGGAAACCTGAACAAGGGTTATAGCATCAATGTCGGCAATCCAACAGTGCGGGAAAACGCCGGGATCGCTTTTTTATTGCTTGCGCTTAAGATATATCATGAATATATTTTAGAGGACAAACCAGCATGGCGCCTGCAAGCCGAACCAAGGAGAACGATTTTGCGTAACAGCAATGACAAAAACAGCCGTATTCCACAACGCGTGCATAACGGACTCAGCATGCGATCCATTGAAGTGGTCAGCAAGCAAAAGGTCGCGGACAGCTTTTACCGCATTGAATTTGGCGGGGAAGCGCTGGCGGACTTTATCTCGCTGGGTTTCGACGACCATATCAAAGTCTTTTTCCCCGATCCTGACACCGGGGTGCTGCATCTGCCCGAGGTGAGCGAGCAGGGCGTGACCTGGAAAGCGGGCGCGCGGCCAGCCGCTCGTGATTACACGCCGCTCTATTTCGACCCGCGGCAGAAGAGCCTGACGATTGATTTTTTCATCCATCAGGGCGGCGTCGCCAGCAACTGGGCCACGCAGGCTCAGCCGGGCGATAATCTGGTGGCGGGCGGGCCGCGCGGTTCGCTGGTTGTGCCGACGGATTATGCTTTTCAGCTCTATGTCTGCGATGAAAGCGGTCTGCCGGCGTTTAAGCGTCGTTTGCCGGATATTCAGGCTGACGCTATTCAGTTGTTTGCCTTTACCGATGAAGCCATCGGGCGCGATTATCTCGGCGATCTCAGCGGCGTGACGGTCAACTGGCTGGGCAGCGGCAATATGCAGCCGCAAAACCTGACGAACCTGATCGCGGCGCTGGATGATATTTCGCTGCCCGATGAGGACTATTTCATCTGGCTGACCGGCGAAGGCGAATCGGTAAAAGCGTTGAGCGACTATTTCATCGGGCAGCGCAAACGCGACGCCGACTTCGTTCGGGCGGTCGCCTACTGGCACCAGAAATAAGGCTATCATCCTGATTTATCGGGACGCCGTCCGCCGTGTTGCGCTTCGCCGAACGGCGGACGACGGTCAACCCCTTCTAACTTTTGGCTCAGACTGGCAATGAAACATCCGCAATCTTCCCCTGCACGGCAATCCGATGAGCACCGGCGTTCGGCGCACGGCGGCATGCGCAGAAAACGTCGCGATAAAATGCTGGACGCCCATGATATCCGATTACTGATCCTGCACTTTTTGTCGCAAAACGCGGCGCATGGCTATGAATTGATCAAATCCGTTGAGGAACTCTCCAAAGGAGAATATGCGCCGAGTCCGGGGATTATTTATCCCAGCCTCACCCTGCTGGAAGAGGCGGGATATATTCATGCGCTGGACGAGCGGGCCACGCGTAAAGCCTATACGCTGGCGGAGCCGGGCCGGACGTTGCTGCAACAGCGGCAGGCTGATTTGACCGCGATTATTGAACGGTTAACGTCGCTGACGATTCTGGTGAACAACCGCAGCATTCCTGAGGTGGAGCGCGCGATTAATAATATGAAAACCGCGCTGAACGCCCGTCTCGCCCAAAAGGATCTTTCCCGGCAAACGCTGCATGCGATTATCGATGCGATGGACGAAGCGGCTAAAAAAATAGAGCGTAGCTGATTCGTTCTTTGTATGGCATGGTGCAGCCGGATCGCTTTTTCGCCGCGACGTATTAATTTCTCTTGCGCTCAGCGCTGGTCGATCGCGGCTTGATGCGTGACGATACGCTGCCTGCAATGGTACCCGCCAGAAGAGAACGGACATCGGCGTACGGCAACGATTTTCACAACGCGCCGCTGGTAAAGTGCTCCGGATATTCCATCAAATCGGCCACGGTCGCCAGATTTTCCTCGCACAGTTGGCGGCTGTATGCGCCGCCAAGACACAGCCTCAGCGCGGCGGGCGGATTATTATCGGTGCTGAACGCCGCGCTGGATACCGCGCTGACCCCTTGCTCGCGCAGTCTGATCGCCACATCGGAAGGGTTCCAGTGTCCGTGTTTGGGCAAGTGGAGCCACAGGTGAAAGCCGTCTTTATCGGCCTGATAGTGGAACTTGTGCAAATATCTGGCCGCTAACTGCTGGCGCAGACGCGCCTCGTGACGGATCGCCGCCAGCACGCTATCGGCGGTGCCGTCGCCTATCCACTGGGTCGCCAGCGCATTGGTGATCGGACTGGACATCACGGTTAACGCCCTGAGCGCGCCGGCCAGCAGCTGGGTGGCGCGTTTTCCCGGCCCTTTGACATAGGCGATGCGCAGGCCGGCGCCAAAACATTTTGATAATCCGGTGACATGCCAGGTTAGTTCCGGCACCAGTTCCGCGAAAGAAGCGATGCTGTGTTCAGGCAGGGCCGAGTAGGCATCGTCTTCAATAATCGGCACGCTGTAGCGCAGCGCGATATCGGCCAGCGATTCGCGACGTCGCAGCGGTACCGTAATGGTGGTGGGGTTGTTGATCGTCGGGTTGAGGTACAGCGCGCCGACGTTATTAGTCTGGCATTGATTTTCGAAGGCGCGGGGCAGCGGGCCGTCGCCATCGCACTCCAGCGCCTGTAGCGGGATAGCCAATTGGCTGGCGATAGCTTTCAGGCCGGGATAAACCAAGTTGCCGACGCAAATCACGCCGCCTTTGCGCCCCAGCAGCGTGGAGAGTCCGACCAGTACGCTGTGGATCCCCGGACAGACCAGCACCTCATCCATCGCCGCGTGCGGCAGACGTTTACCCAGCCAGATCAGCGCCGCTTCCTTATCGCCGATCGTCCCGCCGAAGTCCTGATAGCGCAGCAGGCTGTATATATCCTTATGCGCGAAAAGATTGAGGGCGCCCTGACGAATGGCCTCCGCGATGCCCGGCGCTTCCGGTTCGATCGGCGAATTCATGGTCATGTCGTAACTGCTGCCGCTGCTCAGCGGGATGGCGGGTACTTTGCCCCGGATAAAACTGCCCATCCCCGGCCGGGAGTCGATCAAACCGCGTTTTTTGGCCTCCGCATAGCCTCGCGTCACCGTGGTGTAGTTCAGCGATAAGGTCACCGCCAAATCGCGCAGGGGAGGAAGGCGGTCGCGCGCCTGCAATTCGCCGCTGTTGACGCCGTCGGCAATCAGATCGGCGATCAGCAGATAGGCGGGCCGTTGCGTTTGCTGACGCAGACAAGCGGCCCAACGTTGGTAAATACCGTCAATCATCGTGTTATTCGCCTCCTGATTATGTTTCGACGTATGCGCCATGACGCGCTTTTGTCGCGTCCACGCTTTCGTCATCCCCGCTACTACCTGGTCATCCTCGCTATTACCACGTCATCCCCGCCATTACCACGTCATCCCCGCGGCAGTAGGCGGGGATCGCCCACTGAAACCGTAAACCGCCATCGGCAGATTCCCGCTTACGCGAGAATGACGGCGGGGAAAACTGCGGGAATGTCGGCGGGGAGCAGGCGATGATCTGTACTCTCGGCATCTGCTCTACGCTCTCATTATCTCCGCCATTACCACGTCATCCCCGCGGCAGTAGGCGGGGATCGCCCACTGAAACCATAAACCGCCATCGGCAGATTCCCGCCTACGCGAGAATGACGGCGGAGAAAATTGCGGGAATGTCGGCGGGGAGCAGGCGATGATCTGTACTCTCGGCATCTGCTCTACGCTCTCATTATCTCCGCCATTACCTCGTCATCCCCGCGGCAGTAGGCGGGGATCGCCCGCTGAAACCGCAAACCGCCATCGGCAGATTCCCGCCTACGCGAGAATGACGGCGGGGAAAATACCTCGTTATCTCCGCCATTACCTCGTCATCCCCGCGGCAGTAGGCGGGGATCGCCTACTGAAACCATAAACCGCCATCGGCAGATTCCCGCCTACGCGAGAATGACGGCGGAGAAAATACCTCGTTATCCCCGTTATTACCTCGTCATCCCCGCGGCAGTAAGCGGGGATCGCCCACTGAAACCGCAAACCGCCATCGGCAGATTCCCGCCTACGCGAGAATGACGGCGGGGAGCAGGCGATGATCTGTACTCTCGCCATCGGTATCTACGCTCTCGTTATCTCCGGCACTACCTCGTTATCCTCGCTATTACCACGTCATCCCCGCGGCAGTAGGCGGGGATCGCCCGCTGAAACCGTAAACCGCCATCGGCAGACAAACCGACTGACGCCACTTTAGGCTGAAAAACCAGCGGCGATCAATCATTGAATTAATGATTGCATCATTGATTGCATATTGATTTTTTATGTGTGCATTTATAGTGCATTAAAGCATCAGGATGGTGCGTGTATCGGGTTATTTGTTCGCGTTTTGTATCTGTTTTGTGAATTACAATGGGTGAAAGTAAATTTTTTTGCCGAGATTTTGAGCGAATGATTTAGCAATGATTGCATCGCCGATTTTTGTGCTGGCACAGGCTTTGCTCTGGTTATGGCGTCGCGCTATCTGCGGGATACATCGCAACGGGAAGCCGCCGGTTTCCCCATCCATAACAGAGACAATGCGGAGCACACCATGCCAACAGTGACTTTACCTGCCCATAAAACCGGTGATTTTCTGGTCGACTACGAAGAGAAGGTGTTTGAAGACGTGAAGGCTGAGCCGGGACAGAAAGCCCTGGTGACATTTCACACCGTCGCGTTTGAAGGTTCGATCGGCTTCGTCAATATGTTGCAGGCCACGCGTTTACAACGCAAAGGCTTTGAAACCTCGATATTGCTCTATGGCCCGGGCGTGACGCTTGGCGTGCAGCGCGGTTTTCCGACGCTGGGCGCGGAAGCGTTTCCCGGTCACCAGAATTACAACAACCAGCTGACCAAGTTTATGGCGGAAGGCGGCAAGGTGTACGCCTGCCGCTTCGCGCTACAGGCGCTATACGGTCACGGCGAACCCTCGCTGATAGAAGGGATACGGCCGATCAATCCGCTGGACGTGCTGGATCTTAAACTGCTGCATACGCGCGACAACGCGCTGATTATCGATACCTGGACCATGTAAGCGGAGGCGCGAGATGACTCAGTCACGTACGGTACGTGCGGCTGCGGTTCAGATCGCGCCAGATCTCCACGAGGCCGGCAAAACGCTGGCCCGGGTTCTGGACGCCATCGATCAGGCAGCGGCCAAAGGGGCGGAGATTGTGGTTTTTCCGGAAACCTTCGTACCCTATTATCCCTATTTCTCTTTCATCACCCCGGCGATGAAAGCGGGCGCCGCCCACCTGCGGCTGTATTACGAGTCGGTGCAGGTACCCGGCCCGATCACGCAGGCCGTGGCGGAGCGCGCCCGTCTGCGCGAGATGGTGGTGGTGCTGGGCGTCAACGAGCGGGACGGCGGCTCGCTGTACAACACGCAGTTGATTTTCGACGCCAGCGGCAAGCTGGCGCTGAAGCGGCGTAAAATCACCCCGACTTACCATGAACGCATGATCTGGGGGCAGGGCGACGGTTCCGGGCTGAAAGTGGTCGACACCGCCGTCGGGCGCGTCGGAGCGCTGGCCTGCTGGGAGCACTACAACCCGCTGGCGCGTTACAGCCTGATGACGCAGCACGAAGCAATTCACTGTAGCCAGTTTCCCGGTTCGCTGGTCGGGCCGATTTTCGCCGAGCAGATGGACGTCACCATTCGCCATCATGCGCTGGAAGCCGGCTGCTTCGTGATTAACGCCACCGGCTGGCTCAGCGATGCGCAGATTGAGGAACTCACGCCCGACCCCGACTTGCAGCAAGGCCTGCGCGGCGGTTGCAACACCGCCATCATCTCCCCCGAAGGGCGGCATCTGGTTGCGCCGCTGACCGAAGGCGAGGGCATTTTGATCGCCGATCTGGATATGCATCTCATCGCCAAGCGCAAACGCATGATGGATTCGGTAGGGCATTACGCCCGGCCGGAACTGCTGAGCCTGCGTTTCGACGATCGCCCGGCGCGTTACGCGACGCCCGGCTACCTCGATTCCGCTCGTGAACATGAAGGAGATAATGATGACGACCTCCAGCCTGTCCAGACAACAACTGATCACTGAACTGTTGACGCAGGGCGTCAACGTGGTGAACCCGTCGACGCAGCATGTCAACCGTCACGGCGGGGCCGGCCCGTCCGATCATCAGGCGGTGACCATCGACGGGGTCACGGTTATGGTGCCGATCTACACCCGTTCGGCGCGGGATTCGGCGTGGCAGGTTAAGCATGCCGGCCAGGGGAAAACCACGTTACTGAAAAACAGCATTCCGGTGCGGGATATTACCTTTGCCCGCAAGCCGAAATTTTACGATTTGCAGACGCAGGACGGCGTGCCCTATTCCCATATCGCCACCCTGCACGGCACCGACGTGCTGGCGACCACGGTGCTGCAAACCTGCATCCGTTATGAAAACCGGCGCAAAGCCTGCCAGTTCTGCGCTATCGGCCAGTCGCTGGCGGCCGGGCGCACCATCGCCCGCAAGACGCCGCAGCAACTGGCCGAAGTGGCGAAAGCCGCGGTGGAGCTGGATGGCGTAAAACATATGGTGATGACCACCGGCACGCCGTCCGGCAGCGATCGCGGGGCGCGCATTCTGGTGGAAAGCGCGCTGGCGATCAAGGCCGCCGTCGATCTGCCGCTGCAAGGGCAGTGCGAACCGCCGGGCGATCCGCGCTGGTTTACCCGTATGAAAGAGGCGGGCATCGATGCGCTCGGCATGCATCTGGAGGCGGTAACGCCCGAAGTGCGCGCCCGAATCATGCCCGGTAAAGCGCAGGTCACGATCGAACAGTATCTGGTTGCCTTCGAACAGGCGGTGGCGGTGTTCGGACGCGGTCAGGTCAGCACCTATATTCTGGCGGGCATGGGGGATACGCCCGCCGCGATTCTGGCGATCGCTGAAAAGCTGATTGCGCTGGGCGTCTATCCGTTCGTGGTGCCGTTCGTGCCGATCGGCGGCACCCCGCTGGAACATCACCCGGCGCCCGACAGCGCGTTTATGGCATCGATTCTGGAGCCGCTCGGCCGCATGTTGCGCGCCGGGCAACTGCGTTCGGCGGATATCAAGGCCGGTTGCGGCCGCTGCGGCGCGTGTTCGTCGTTGTCCAGTTATGAACAGGCCAGCGCCTGAAGGAGGTACAGGATGTCCGGTTACCCCGAATATACCATCAAATGGGTCACCCTGCCCTGGGAGCGCCGTCAGGCTTACGCGCTGCGCCAGCGCGTGTTCTGTCAGGAGCAGGGATTGTTCGAACGGCACGATCTCGACGAAATCGACGCGCAGGCCAAATTGCTGGTGGCGCTGGGTACGCTGGCGGGTTGGCATGAAGAGGTGGTGGGAACGGTGCGTATTCATCAACCGCGGCCCGGCATCTGGTTCGGTTCCCGGCTGGCGGTGGACGACCGCTTTCGCCGTCAGGGGCAGCTCGGCCCGATGTTGATCCGGCTGGCGGTCAGCAGCGCGCATGCGCTGGGCTGCCAGGCGTTTTACGCTCATGTGCAGCAGCAGAACGAACCCTTATTCAGACGAATGCGCTGGCGAACGCTGGAGACGGTGATGCTGCGCGGTATTCCGCATGCCTTTATGCAGGCGGATCTGGCTTATTACCCGCCGTGTCACGATCCGTTCAGCGGCATGGTGCTCGGCGGCCGCTTGCCGCGCGTACCGGCGGAGCTGGCGCCGTTGATGATGAGGGTGGCCTGATGAACCTTGCGTTGCATGAGCTGCTTGAGACGGTGCGGCAGTCCGGCGGGATCGCCCATAAGCGCGATATTCAGCGGGTCGCCGACGCGCTGCGCGAGTCCTGGCCGCGGCACGATCGCCCGAACGGCGATGACTGCGCGGTGATCGACGCCGACGGGCGCTTTAGCCTGCTGGCGATGGAAGGGTTTATCAATGAATTTGTCGAACAGGCGCCGTGGTTTGCCGGCTGGTGCGGCGTGATGGTCAATCTCAGCGATATCGCCGCGATGGGCGGACGCCCGCAGGCTATCGTCAATGCGCTGTGGAGCGCGCAGGACGAGCAGGCGGAATTGATCTTACAAGGGATGGCGGCGGCGTCCAGGGCGTATCAGGTGCCGATTGTCGGCGGACACAGCAATCTGCGCAGCAATCAATCGCAGTTGGCGGTGGCGGTGCTCGGTCAGGCCCGACGGGTGCTGAGCAGTTTCGCGGTAAAAAGCGGATTAACGCTGGTGGTCGCCATCAATTTGCAGGGGCGCTGGCATCCCCCCGGTTTAAATTGGGATGCGGCGACCGGCGCCGACCCCGCGGCGTTGCGTCAGGCGCTGGCCATCCTGCCGGAACTGGCGGAAACGCAGCAGGTGACGGCGGCAAAAGATATCAGCCAGGCCGGTCTGCTGGGTACGCTGGTGATGATGATGGAAAGCGCGCGCTTGGGCGCCAGTCTCGATCTCGATGCGATCCCCAAACCCGATGAGTGCGACTGGCGATCCTGGTTGTGCGCCTTCCCCAGCTTCGGTTTTCTGCTGGCCGTTGAGTCGCGGCAGGTTGACGCTGTCATAGCCCGCTTCGGCGCCGCAGGGATTGATGCGGCGGCGGCGGGCCGGTTTGATGATTCGCAACGCCTCACCGTGTTCCGCGGCGGCGAGTCCGAATGTTTCTGGGATTTAAACGCCACGTTATTAACCGGCATGGGCCGGTAACGTTCTGGAGGTAAACATGCCTGCAATGAATTTTGTCGTGCGCTGGCCGGACGGCAGCAAAGAGAAGTGCTATTCCCCTTCCACGGCGATCGAAAAGCACCTCATCGTCAATTATCCCTATACGGTCGAGACGTTTGTACGCACCGCGCAGACCGCCCTGTCCGAGGCCAGCGACCGGGTGGCGGCCAGATACGGCTACGCCTGTTCCAGCGCGCTGGATCAGTCTCACGCCATTGAACAAAAAGCCCGGCAGTTTGCCGCCGCCGATCCGGTGGTGGTGGAAGAAATTACCGTTATCGGCCAATAAATCAGGTGGAGCGCAGCATGCAACGTAACGAATTTCCGGTGGTGATTATCGGCGGCGGTCAGGCGGGCCTGGCCATCAGCTATTATCTGACGCAGCGCCGCATCGAGCACGTCATTCTTGAGCGGCACCGGCTGGCCTGGGCGTGGCGCGAGCAGCGCTGGGATAACTTTTGTCTGGTGACGCCCAACTGGCAGTGCAGGCTGCCGGGCTTTCCGTATGACGGCGACGACCCCGACGGTTTTATGCTGAAAGATCAGATTATTGACTATATCCAGCGCTATGCGGACAGTTTCCATGCGCCGCTGCGCGAGGGGGTCAATGTCAGCCGCGTCAGTCAGCGCGGGGAAGGGTATTTGCTTGCCACCAGCGACGGCGATTACCACGCCGGACAGGTGGTGGTGGCGGTCGGCAACTATCATCGCCCGCGTTTTCCGGCGATTTCGGCGCGCTTGCCGCGGCATATCGTCCAGGTGCATTCGGCGGATTACAAGTCTGCGCGGCAGTTGCCGCCAGGCGAGGTGCTGGTGATTGGTTCCGGACAGTCCGGCGCGCAAATTGCCGAGGATTTACACCTCGACGAACGCAAGGTGCATCTCTGCGTCGGCAGCGCGCCGCGCGTGGCGCGTTTTTATCGCGGACGCGATGTGGTCGCCTGGCTGGAGGAGATGGGACACTACAAACTGACGGTTGACGATCATCCGCTGGGGGAGGAGGCCCGGCGTAAGACCAACCATTATGTCACCGGGCGCGACGGCGGGCGGGATATCGATCTGCGCGCCTTTGCGCTACAGGGGATGCAACTTTACGGCCGGCTGGTGGATTACCGTGACGGCAGGCTGATCACCGCCGACGATCTGGCCCGCAATCTTGATGGCGCCGACGCCGCGTCGCAGAAAATCAAAGACAGTATTGATGAGTGGATCGCGCAGCAGGGCATCGTTGCGCCCGTCGAGCCGCGCTACCAACCGCTATGGCGGCCGGAGAATCCGCCGACGGCAATCGATCTGAACAGATCGAAGATCGCCGCCATCATCTGGGCGGTCGGGTTCGAGACCGATTTCAGTTGGATCGCGGCGCCCGCCTTTGATGCCCGCGGTTATCCGCTTCATCTGCGCGGTTGTTCAATCGTGCCGGGGCTTTACTTCCTCGGACTGCCGTGGCTGCGAACCTGGGGATCGGGGCGTTTCGAAGGCGTGGGCGAGGATGCGGCCTATATTGCCGCGGCTCTGGCCGAGCGTATCGCCGGGCGTGGCGACGGCGCAACGCCGCAGGAAAAGGCGGTGAACCATGACTATGTCTTACGATAAAAATTACGAGCTGGCGTCGGATCGGTTTGGCGAAGCCTTCTGGCGCGCTCAGGCCGAGCTGCTTGACTGGCATACGCCGTTTCAACGGGTGGTTGAGCGCGTGGACAACGGCCCGCGCAGCCGCTGGTTTATCGGCGGAAAAACTAATCTGTGCCATAACGCGCTGGATCGTCACCTGGCGGAAAAGGCGGACAAAACGGCGCTTATCCATTGTGATTATGCCGGCAAGGTCGCGAAATATACCTACCGGCAGTTGCATCAGGAGGTGCTGGCGATGGCGTGGATCCTGCATCGACAAAGCATCGGCGTCGGCGATCGGATATTCATCTGTTTGCCGATGATCCCGCTGGCGGCGATTGCGATGCTGGCCTGTTGTCGTCTTGGCGCGCTGCATGTGGTGGTTTATTCCGGTCTGACCAGCGAACCCCTGGCCCAGCGCATTCAGGCCAGCCGGCCTAAGGCGATCGTCAAATACGGCGCGCCGCGCGATCGGCATACCGATGAGCAACTGATGCAAGCGCTGCGCCGCAGCGGTCATCACTGTTCAGTGATTGACGTCAGTTCGGCCGGTTTTCAGCAGGATTATGCGCGCCGGCGGGGAAAACCGCTGCCTTGCCGCTGGCTGCCGTCGGAAACGCCGTCTCATCTGCTTTATACGTCGGGTACCACCGGTTTGCCCAAGGGCATTGTGCGCGACACCGGCGGTTATGCCGTGGCGCTGCTGGCGTCATTGCAACATATCTTTCATCTGGACGATGACGAGATATTTTTCACCAGCGCCGACGTGGGCTGGGTGACCGGCCACAGCTACGGGATTTATGCGCCGTTGCTGGCGGGCATTACGACGGTACTGGTTGAGGCCAGCCGGTTGAACAAGCCCGGCGCGCGCTGGTGGCGCCTGGTCGAACAACTGGGAATTACCCGGATGCTGACCATTCCCGGCGCGATGCGCCTTGCCCGCCGGCAGCGGAAAACGGCTGCCGATATTCGCAGTTTGCGCGCCATCTATCTGGCCGGCGAACCGCTGGATGCGCCGACGCGCCAGTGGGTCAGCGATTTCAGCGGTATTCAGGCGGAAGATCACTACTGGCAGACGGAGTCCGGCTGGCCGATCCTCGCCGGCGCCGCGGGCGAACTCCGCCCGGTCTTGCCGCGCGATGTGACGGTGCTTGACGATATCAGCGGCGCGCCCTGCGCCGATAATGTCCCCGGCATGCTGGTCATTCGCGACACCCTCGGGCCGGGCGGCATGCAAACGGTGTGGCGGGATGACGTTGAACACGACCAGCGCTACTGGCGGCAAGAGGGCGATCGCTGGCTCTATTTCACGCACGATCGCGCGGTTCGCAATCCCCAGGGGGCGATTTGCGTGTTGGGAAGAATGGACGATGTGATCAATGTAGGCGGCAAACGCCTGTCAACCGTCGAGATTGAACGGACGATAATGGTCATTGACGGCGTATCGGAAGCGGCGGCGGTGGGGATGGCTCACAGTCTGCTGGGCCAAATGGTCGGTTTGTATGTCGTCACGCCGTACAGGACGCGCGCCCAACGGCGAGCATTGCAGCAGGAAATTCGACGGCGGGTGATTAACGATTGCGGTCGGCATGCCTTACCCCGGCATATTTATTTTGTCGTCGAGTTGCCGCGCACCTTTTCCGGTAAGGTGATAAGAAAACAATTGGCGGTTTAAGCGGGTACGCCATTTCACGACGTCGGCGCCCTCGGCAATCAACGCCGAGGTTTTTTAGCCGTCAAGGCGCTTCATCGACCAGCGTTTGCGCAAACTCGGTTAATCGCTCCAGCCCCCACGGCCATTCGCCGAACCCCGATTCCACATTGATATGTCCGGCTTCGCCGATATCGACCAGCTCGCACGCCCAGTTCCGCGCCCAATATTGCGCGCGATCGAACGTCAATAAAGGGTCGGTATGGCTGGCGACCAGCAGGCCCGGTACGGCTAACGGCTGCGGCAGCACGATGTCGTCCAGTTCGAAGCGCAGCGGCTCGGCGGGGGCGACCAGGATCACGCCCGCGACGCGTTGCGGGTGACGATTGGCCCAGACCAGACTGGCCAGCGCGCCGAAACTGTGGCCGACCAGCAGCAGCGGCAGCTGCGCGTTTTGCTGTTCCCGCTGGATGGCCGCGATCCAGCCTTCAAGGTCAGGCTGCGCCCAGTCGCGCTGTTTGATGCGCAGCCAGTGAGGGAGTCGTCGGTGCCAGTGGCTTTGCCAGTGGTCTTCTTCGCTGTCGCGCAGCCCCGGCACCAGCACGACGTCGAGCTGGTTTGCAAGGTCGGCCCAGCATTGCTCGATATTCATATCTCCGTCATCTTTCAGGTTGCGGGCGCATCGGGCTGAGCGGGAATGCGGTCAGTACCGTGGCGACGGCCAGCAAATCCGCGCTGCCGCCGGGGCTGAGATGACGGGAAGTCAGTGCCTGATCCATTTCCTGTAAATCCTCTTTTCGCCAATCTTTTTCCAGCAGTCGGCGGGCGTAGCGCTGAACATAATGCAGGCCGCCGAGTCCGCCGCGAGACACCAGGTTAGTATCGGGATTATAAGCCATTAAACGCAACAGGGCTTCCAGTTTGCGGCGTTCCGGGTCGGCCTGTTTAAACCAGTGGGGCAAGACATGGCGGCGCAGCGTCAGAAAACCGCTTTGGGCTTCGCCGCGCGCGCCGGTCAGTCCGTGCGCCTGAAACAGCCGTTCGCCCGCGGTGGAAGCGCGTCGGCAGCGCTGTAATTCCCGTTCCACCAGTCCGTGGCACATCGCCGCGACTTCGGCGCATAGCGCGCCGGCGGTTAATGGCCGTTGCCGTCCGGCGAGACGACCGGCGGCGACGCACAATAAGCCGAAGGAAAAAATGCCGCCTTTATGGGTGTTCACCCCGGCGGTGGCGGTGAACATGGCCTGTTCGCAGGCCAGACCGGCGGGGCGAATGCGCATCAGCATGGCGCTGGCGGGGTAAGCGGCGTCACGCCGGCCAAGCAGCACGAACTGGCGCAGCCACGGCGTTATCGCCTCGATGCTGCGTAAAAACAGCGGCAGATCCATATCGTCGTGCGCGCCGTTGTTGACGCTATCGACCAGACCCGGTTTCGGCGTCAACCAGACTTCTTCCCGTAAGGCGGCTTCCGCCAGCGCGGCGAAGTCGGTCTGCGCCAGCGCGTCAGTGAGTGCCAGTCCAGCCATCGATCAGCGCCTCCACATTGGCGATAACGTCGGGCAGCGGGTGCCGACGCGAACGGGCGCAGGCATGCGCGGGGCCATCGCAAATCAGACAGCGGCGCCGGCCATGGTCCAGAGAATGGCGGCCAATCACGCCGGACTGCGGGCAAATGACATCGACGTCCCACAGACGCCCCAGCGGATGGGACTGCTCCAGCTCGATGGCCGCCGCTTTGATTTCCGGCGCCGAATGCTGAACGCACCAGAACGCTTCAGCGCCGGTAGGCAGCCAGAACGTTTGCCGCCGCAATACCGGCCAGTCATGCCGTCGCAGCATCGCTTCGGCGCATCGCAGGGCTTCATCCATCACCAGACGATAGCGCGGACTGTCCTTTATCGGCCCCGGCGTGACCAGCGTGAGCGAGATCAGCGGTTGCGAAAATTGTGTCAGCCAGGCGGATTGCCGCTGCGCGCGCCGTTCCTTCGCCGCCAGCAATGCCTCCAGACTGACGCCTGCTCCGGCAGGCGTCATCATGGTCATTATGCGTCCTCTTTTACCTGATGAACCACATCGATCACGCTGCCGTCGCGATAGCGGATCACGCCGACGATGCGCGAGGTAAACTCGATAGGTTTCGGTTCGCCGGTCAGGGAGATCGCGCGCTGGTAGAGGTCTTCAATGTCCATGACTTTCAGACCGGCCTCCAGCAGGCGCTGACGAATTTCCGGACGGGCCGGGTTGACCGCAATGCCGTGGTCGGTGACCAGTACGTCGATGCTTTCGCCCGGCGTGACGCGGGTGGTGACCCGGCGCACGACCGTCGGAATGCGGCTGCGCAGCAGCGGCGCCACCACGATGGTCAGATTGGCGGCGCTGGCGACGTCGCAGTGGCCGCCGGACGCGCCGCGCATGACGCCGTCTGAACCGGTTATCACGTTGACGTTGAAATCGGTGTCGATTTCCAGCGCGCTGAGAATAACGATATCCAGCCGGTCGCAGCAGGCGGCTTTCGCGCCGGGATTGGCGTAGACGTTGGTGGAGATCTCCACGTGATTAGGATTGCGGCCGAGCGAGGCGGCGGCCTGACCGTCGAAGCACTGGGTATCCAGCAGCTTTTCGATCAACCCTTTCTCATGTAAATCAACCAGACTGCCGGTGATGCCGCCCAGCGCGAAGCTGGCGGTGATCTGATTGCGCTCCATCTTTTCTTCCATAAAACGGGTGCAGGCGGTCGCCGCCGCGCCGGAACCGGTTTGCATGGAAAAACCGTTGCGGAAGTAGCCGGAATGTTCGATCACTTCCGCGGCGGTGCGGGCGATCATCAGTTCGCGCGGATTACTGGTGACGCGCGCCGCGCCGACGCTGATTTTGGCCGGGTTGCCGACCTGATCGACCTTCACGACGTAATCCACCTGATCCTGAATCAGGCTGGCGGGCATATTCGGGAAGGGCGCCAGCTCTTCGGTCAGCACGATCACGGTACGGGCATAGTGGGCATCGACCATCGCATAGCCGAGCGAGCCGCAGCAGGATTTGCCGTGGGTGCCGTTGGCGTTGCCGTATTCGTCGCTGCTCGGCACGCCCAGGAAAGCGACGTCGATAGACAACTCGCCATCCTGCAAGAGTTTGACGCGTCCGCCGTGCGAGTGGATCTGCACCGGTTCTTCCATCAGACCGTGAGAGATTTCGTCGGCCAGCTTGCCGCGCATCCCGGAGGTATAGATGCGGCTGATGACGCCGTCGCGGATCGGGCCGATCAGCGCGTCGTTGCAAGACATCAGGGAACTGGAGGCCAGCGTCAGGTTTTTGAATCCCAGACGCGCCAGCGTATCGACCACCCGATTGATCACCTGGTCGCCTTCGCGAAACGCATGGTGGAACGAAATGGTCATGCCGTCTTTCAGGCCGCTGCGTTCGATGGCGTGTTCCAGGGAGTCGCACAGTTTGCGGTGCAGCTTGGCTTGCGGATCGGACAGGTAAGGCGTAGCGCTGTGAGCATGGTCGAACGGCGTCAGATGTTGCAAATGGCGGTATTGCTTATGCAATGTTTCAGTTAAATGACTCATTGAAATAATCCTGTTTAGTCAGCATGTTACTTGCGAACGCCGGAAGCGCTGGCGCGCTCCAGTACCACTTGCGCATGGTTGATGATCGGGCCGTCGATCATCTTGCCGTTAAGGGAAATGACGCCCAGACCATTGCGTTCGCCTTCTTCGGCGGCGGCGATCACCCGGTGGGCGTAATCGACTTCTTCCTGCGTCGGCGCGTAGGCGTTATGCAGCAGTTCTATCTGACGAGGGTTAATCAATGATTTGCCGTTGAACCCCATTTTGCGGATCAGCTCGACTTCCCGCAGGAAACCGGCCTCATCATTAATGTCGGAATAGACCACGTCGAACGCATCGATACCGGCGGCGCGCGCGGCGTGCAGCACCGCGCAGCGGGCGTAAAACAGCTCGGTGCCGTCTCCGCGTTCGGTCTGCATATCCATCACGTAGTCGAAGGCCGCCAGCGCAATACCGATCAATCGCGGCGAACAACGGGCGATGGCGACGGCGTTAATCACCCCGATCGCCGATTCAATCGCCGCCATCACCTTGGTGGAGCCGACTTCGCGGCCGCACGCCTTTTCGATGCGCTCGATGTGGGCTTCCAGCTCGAAGATATCTTCCGGGGTATCGGTTTTCGGCAGGCGAACCACATCCACCCCGGCGCGAACCACCGCTTCCAGATCTTTCAGGCCGAACGGCGTACTTAACTGATTGATGCGAACCACGGTTTCGATACCGCTATTGCGGTACATCGGATGTTGCAAGGCATGGAAGACCAGAATGCGCGCCGTGTCTTTTTCACGCAGGGAGACCGCGTCTTCCAGATCGAACATGATCGAGTCCGGCCGGTAAATGAAGGCGGTGGACAGCATGGCTGCGCTGGAGCCGGGGAGAAACAGCATACTGCGGCGAAGTTTTTTCATCGTAATTTCTCCCACTCAATCTCTTCTGCCTGCGCGGCGCGCAATACCGCGCTTTGCACGCGGGCGCGGATCACGCAATCCAGCGCGCCTTTGTCGTCGATGATCAACAGCCCTTCGGTCACGCCGAGCGCTTCCAGCGTTTCGTTTACCACCCGACGGATTTGGTCGCCGAACTGTTTAATGACTTCACTGTTGATCTCCACGCTCAGCTCGCTGGCCGGGGCGATTTTCACCAGCAAATCGCTGGACTCAACCGTGCCTGCCAGCGCCTCCTTCACAATTTTCATTGGGTTGTTTCCTGATTTTAAAAAGTTTAATCAATAATGCGTTAGGCCACATCCACATGATAGTGCCGTTGCAGATGGGCGAATGTGCTGGCCGGTACGATGTCGCGAATGGGCGCCAACTGTTGCGCCTTCAGCAGCGCGCGCACTTCCGATGCGGAAATCGCCTTACCGCCGGCATGACGTTTTCTCGGGATCTCGATGACGCTCAGCGGCGGCGCCGGCGAGCGCGCCGGGTTTTCCAGCCAGTCGTGCATATCGCAGTTATATTGATGGGTGACCGGACAGAACGGTTCGCTGCCGACAAAGCGGTGGGTGATGCCCAGCGCCGGCGCGATGTACTGGCGGAAAATCAGCAGATCCATCACGCTCCAGGCCTGATTCACCTGACCGGCGTCTTTGAGAAAGTAACCGGGGAAGGTGGCGCGGGAGATCATATACTCCGAACCGGCATGGACGGTCACATTCGGCAGGTCGGCGACGCCCTGCCGCACCATCTCCAGACGTTCCTGAAACGGAAAATAGGAGACGTCCTCGCTGACCACAAACAGGTGCAGCCAGTCGCAGGTGGCGGCGGCCTGCTCGGCCAGATAACGATGGCCGAGGGTAAACGGATTGGCGTTCATGACCACGGCGCCGATACGCTGGCCGCTATGATAATGGCTATGCAGGGAACGGCAGTAGTTGCGGATGCCGACCGGGGTGTTTTCCATCAGCACCGCGACGTTATCCCACTGCGCCAGCGGATAGAACCCGCAGCCGAGGAAACGCTCGCGGTTGGCGGGGCGGGTATACAGAAACAGATGAAAATGCCCGCGGCTCACCGCCAGATTCTCCACTTCGCTCAGCAGACGGGCGCTCAGGTTGGCGCCGCGCCAGTTTTCCGCCACCGCCACGCATTTGATGGTATTGCTCACCAGTCCGGCGCATCCCGCCAGCCGGTTGCCGGCGCAGGCCGCCACGAACAGCTCGATATCGTCGTCCATGCCCAATTGGTTTTGCTGCAACAGCTCGCGGATCTTCTCCAGCATGCCGTTGGGCGGCTGACTGACCGAGATGACGCGAAAGTCGAGAGAGTCATGGTTGAACATATACCGTTCCTGATGTCCTGATGGTGAATAACCGGGCGGCGAACCGCCCTGCGATATTTAATGTACGGCAGCGGCATGGCCGACCTGACTGCCCGCCGCGACAATCACATTGCTGAGATGGCCGATTTTTTCGATTTCCACTTCAATGCGATCGCCCGGCTGCATAAATAGCGGCGGCACTCGCTTTTTGCCGACGCCGCCCGGCGAGCCGGTGATGATCACATCGCCGGCGCTGAGGGCGGTAAACGTACTGATATATTCGATGAGCTCCGCGACGTTGTGGATCATACTGCGGGTATTATCATCCTGCACCTTGCGCCCGTTGAGCCAGGTGCGGATCGCCAGCGTATTGGGATCGGGAATTTCGTCGGAGGTGGTCATCCAGGGGCCGAAGGCGCCGGTCTGCCGCCAGTTTTTACCGGCGGTGAACCAGGTGTGCTGCCAGTCACGGGCGGAGCCGTCCATATAGCAGCTATATCCGGCGACATGGGACAGGGCCTGGTCGCGGGCAATATTTTCGCCCGCCCGGCCGATGATCACGGCCAGTTCGCCTTCATAGTCAAACTCGACGGAATGGCTGGGTTTGATGATGGGCGAGGCGTGACCGGTTTGCGAATCGGCAAAGCGGACAAATAGCGTAGGCGCCGGGTTGTGTTGGTCGAACTCTTTGCGTTTCTCCGCGTAGTTCATTCCCACGCAGAGAATTTTCTCCGGATGTTCGATCACCGGCAGGAAGGTCAGCGTATTGAAGGCCAAATCCGCTGGCAGATGCGACAATTCTTGCGCCTGGGCGAGAGCGTTTCCCGCCAGCAAGGCTTTCAGGTCCGGGAACGAGTCCCCGAGGTGGCGTCCCAAATCGATCATGCCGTCCTCTGCTGCAATCCCGTAGGATTTGCGTCCTTGGTGAAGATAACTTGCCAATTTCATAAAAAAGTCCTGAGCTAGAATAGCATTAATAACGACATCAAACGAGGAAGTTGCCAAGTATCAGCAAGGAAACCGACACGTTAATCGCGCCGCCGATACGCGTGGCGATCTGGGCGAAAGGCATCAGCATCATGCGGTTGCCGGCCGTCAGGATAGCGACGTCGCCGGTGCCGCCCTGGCCGCTCTGGCAGCAGGAGACGATGGCGACGTCAATCGGATGCATGCCGATCTTTTTGCCGACGAAGAAGCCGGTCGCCACCAGCGCGCACACGGTGCTGACGATCACCAGCAGGTTCGACAGGGTAAAGGCGTTCACCAGTTCCTGCCACGGGGTAATCGCCACGCCGACGGCGAACAGAATCGGGTAGGTCACGGAAGTCTGGAAGAATTTGTACACTACCTGCGAACCTTCGAGGATGCGCGGGGATACGCCGTGCGCCAGCTTCAACAGGACGGCGGCGAACAGCATACCGACCGGGGCAGGCAGGCCGATGAGTTTGTGCAGCAGCATGCCGACCATATACAGCAGTACCGCCAGCAGCGCGCCGGAAGCCATGGTGGTGACATCGGTCTTGCCGCTGAATGCGTTACTCTGCGCATGGGGTTTTTGCCCCTCCGCGTGGTCGGCCGGCATCAGTCGGCCTTCGCCGGTCAGATGCGGATAGCGTTTGCCGAGCTGGTTCAGCGTGCCGGAGATAACGATCGCGGTCAGGCTGCCCAGCATCACGATCGGCAGAATGCGGCCCAGCGCCACGCCCTGATCCATATGCAGCAGGGCGGCGTAGCCGATAGACAGCGGGATGGCGCCTTCGCCCACGCCGCCGGCCATAATCGGCAGGATCAGAAAGAAGAAGATCTGGAAGGGGTCCATGCCCAGAGCCAGGCCGACGCCCATGCCCACCACCATGCCGACCAGTTCGCCGCACAGCATCGGGAAGAAAATGCGCATAAAGCCCTGGATCAGCGTTTTACGATCCATGCTCATGATGCTGCCGACGATGATGCAGCAGATATAAAGGTAAAGGATATTGGTGTTTTTATAGAATTTGGTGGTTGATTCAACCACGGCGTCGGGCAGCAGGCCGTAATACACCAGCGCGGAAGGAATAAAGGTCGCGCAGATGGCGGCGGCGCCCATTTTGCCGACAAACGGCAGGCGCTTGCCGAATTCGCCGCAGGCGAAGCCGAAAAACGCCAGCGTCGCCACCATCACCACGATATCGCTTGGCAGTTTACCGCCCAGACAGTCGATGGCAATCAACACGCCGGCCAATACAAATAACGGCAGCGGAATAATGCCGATTTTCCAGGTGTCGAGAATGTGCCACCATTTTTCTTTCGCAGAGCTTGTTTTCTTTTGCAGAGGTTGTTTCGCAGGTATGGCATCTGCGGAAACGGAATAAGCGTCGTCAGTTAAACTCATGATGTTTCCCCCTTGTCAATTTGTGCTGGGAGTGTATGGGAGTCAACAACCGGTATTGTGTGAAGTGACGCAAATTAAAAATGGTATTTTAAAGGAGTAAATGGTTTTTATGGTTTTATTTAATTAATTTAACTTTCGATAAATATATCATCCGTGGTTTTTATGGTGTTATTTGCAGATATATAATTACTGTTAATTCGCGGTGATTTTTTTGTTGCCCGAAATGAGCGGCCTGATGTGACGGCGGCTGTGGCCGTTGTTATGCTGCGGAGACGATCACAAGTTTCATCACAACCGCTTACGGTAAAAAAAAGAAATGTTAAAGTGGATATATTGTGCTTGGATAAATGAATACGTTGATGCCTTTCCGACCGTCCTTCCAGATAAAATTGTTTGTTTATCTTATGGCTTTATTCTTATTGCTGTTCTCAATTCTGGGCGTTTACTATTATTATGATATTGAACGCCAGTTATATGATGACATCGGCATGCGGGCGAGGGTTCAGGCTGAAGAAGTCGCGCTTATTCCTTCACTGGTTACGGCAGTGGAATATAATGATATTCCGGCAATTAAGAAATTAATGAATAATATCGCCGCACGCAGCGACGCCAGTTATATCGTCATTGGCGATAACCGCGCTATTCATCTTTTCCATTCGATTGATCCTGACCGGATAGGCGAAAAGCTGGTCGGCGGCGACAACGAGGCCGTGCTGGCCGGCGAAAGCGCCACCACCATTCGGCTGGGCGGGATTGGGTTGTCGCTGCGCAGCAAAGCGCCGATCCGTAATTCCGCCGGCCAGGTGATCGGCATTGTTTCCGTGGGCTATCTCATCAGCCATATCAATAATCTGACCGCCGATAAAGTCATCCGTATCCTGCTGATGGCGGTTGTGCTGCTGGCGGCGCTGTTTATCTTTTCCTGGTTTTTTTCCCGTTCGATTAAAAAACAGATGTTTTCTCTCGAACCCCGGCAAATCGGTCTGTTGGTGCGTCAGCAAAAGGCGCTGATGGAGTCCATTTATGAAGGGGTGATCGCCATTGACGATCGCTACCGCATCGCGGTGATTAATCAGGCGGCGAAAACGCTGCTGGCGTTGGATACCCCTTCGCGTGAGTTACGCGGCAAGCCGCTGGCGCAGGTGATTGCGCCGGTCAGTTTTTTCACGCCGCAGGTGATGCTGGAAAGCGATATTCACGACGAAATCTGCCTGTTTAACCACCTGACGGTGATTGCCAGTCGGGTGAGGATTATGCTGGAAGATCAGCTTCAGGGCTGGGTGATCACCTTTCGCGATTGCGGCGATATCGATCGACTGAGCATCCGGCTCAGTCAGGTGCAACGCTATGCCGACAACTTGCGGATCATGCGTCATGAGCAGCTTAACTGGACCGCCACGCTGGCGGGCTTGCTGCATATGGGCCGCTACGACGAGGCGATTCATTATATCGAGGCGCAATCGGAACACGCGCAGGAACTGCTCGATTTCGTCTCCGCGCGCTTCTGTTCGCCGAGGATATGCGGCCTGTTGCTGGGAAAATACGCCAGGGCGCGGGAGAAGGGCGTCGAGCTGGCGTTCGACCCGGCCTGTCGGCTCACGCATGTGCCTGCGACGTTGTCGGAAACGGAACTGATGTCGATAATCGGCAATCTGCTGGATAACGCGATAGAGGCTACGCTGCTGCGGGGCGGCGAACTTGCGCCGGTGGAGGTGTATCTGGTTTCCAGCGTGGGAGAACTGGTGATTGAAGTCGCCGACCACGGCGTCGGCATTGCGCCGGAACAGCGGGAACGTATTTTCGCGCTGGGTATGACGTCAAAAACGCAAGGCGATCATGGGCTGGGTTTGCATCTGGTCGCCAGCTACGTCAGCCATGCCGGCGGAATGATCGAAGTGTCCGACAACCCGCCTTCGGGCGCGGTGTTTTCTGTCTTTATCCCGGACAACGCCGCGCTGTCCGATAACCCGGAAGAACGTGATGATGCAAGCTGAACTCATTGACGTAATGATAGTGGAAGATGAAAGCCAACTGTCTCAGTTATATGCGGAATTGATCGACAATCATCCCTGGCTGCGGCTGGTGGGCGGCGCCTCGACCCTGCGTGAAGCCCGTGAACTGATTCAGGCGAAGCGCCCGCAGTTGCTGCTGCTGGACAATTACCTGCCGGACGGACAGGGGATTTCGCTGATGGAGAGCGATTTGATTAAAAAAATGAATTGCTCGGTGATTTTTATCACCGCCGCCAGCGATATGGATACCTGTAGTCAGGCCATTCGCTGCGGCGCTTTTGACTATATTCTCAAACCGATATCCTGGACGCGCCTGAAACATTCGCTGGAGCGTTTTATTCAGTTCAACCAGACGCAACGTTCCTGGAAGGTGGTGGATCAGCAAAACGTCGACAGTCTTTACCAGCTACAGTCGAAAGACTTTATGCCGAAGGCCGGGAATAAAGGCATTGAGGAAAACACGCTGCTGCTGATAGAAGAGATTTTCGCGCAGGATGCCGCGCGCTGCTATTCGGTGGATGAGATCGCCGATAAAACCGGCCTCAGTAAAACCACGGTGCGACGCTATCTGGAACATGGCGTGCAAAGCGGAAGATTGCGGGTTGAAATGCTGTACGGCAAAATCGGCCATCCGCGCCGGATGTACCGGCGGGTATAATGCCGCCGCGAATCCCCCCCGTCGCGTGGGAACGACGTTAAATGCTATGGTTATCTGGATGCCGGCAGGCGTAAAACGCTAGAATTTGGCGATACAGTCCGGCTGATGGAAAATCGAGACCCTATGAACATGCCTAAGATATTGGAAGTCTGCTGTTATGGCCTGGAGAGCGCCCTCAAGGCGGAACGCGCCGGCGCCGACAGAATTGAACTGTGCAGCGCCCCCAGGGAAGGGGGGCTGACGCCGTCCTACGCCGCGCTTTGTCTGGCGCGCGAGCGCCTTTCCATTCCCGTGTTTCCGATTGTCCGTCCGCGAGGCGGCGATTTTTGCTATCGCGATGCCGATATGGATGTCATGGAGCGCGATCTGACGTTTATTCGTCAGGCCGGCTTTAAAGGCGCGGTGTTCGGCGTGCTCGACGAACGCGGCGCGGTGGATGTTCCCCGTATGGAACGGCTGCTGAAACAGTGCGACGGCATGGAGGTGACGTTTCATCGCGCTTTCGATATGTGCCGTTCTCCTTTTGACGCGCTGAAGGCGCTGGAGGATCTGGGTATAAAACGAATCCTTACTTCCGGTCAGCAGTCCACGGCGCAACGCGGACTCGAACTGCTGGAAAAACTTCATCACGCCAGCCGCGGCCCGGTCATTATGGCGGGTTGCGGCGTCAGAACCGCCAATCTCGCCGCTTTTCTGGCTATCGGTCTGAATGAGCTGCACTCTTCCGCCGGCATGCGGATAGCTTCGGCAATGCAATATCGCAATCCCGACGTGTGCATGAGTCATGCAAGCAACGATGAATATCTTATCGACACGGTAAGCGAAGCGGCGGTGAGAGAAATGAAGGCGATCATGCGGAATTTCATTCAGGCCGGTTAGACTGCCGGTGGCATAAGGATTATCGCCCTTTTTGCGCAACCCGCTTGATGGCGCTTGGCGATGAGGTTTGACCGATAGGATTTCGGAAGGAGATAGCCGGTATGGTCATCATTTTGTACGAATGGGTCCAGTTACTGTTGCTGCCGGTTACGGTATTTTTTGTACCGCAACCGCTGGCGTGGGCCATGGTTTTTTGGTGTTTACTGTCAGCATTTCGAGCGGTGATGTGGCGTATGTTCAGCTCGCACCCGTTGAATGATCTGATTCTCCCTTGGATACACAGTGCTGTTCTGGCGGTGAGTTGCGCCATGTTCCTGACGCTGTCCGGCTGGATTTTACCTCTGCTGGCCAGCGTAGCGGCCCTTATCCTACATTGTTTTTGTATCGCATTTTTGGACATTAAGCTCGGTATGCTTGTTGACGAATCTCCATCGCCATATCCATCGCCATATCCATGCACTTTCAACCCCTTATCCCGTTCGATATTGCGCAGGACGCATGCAACCTTGACCAGTCCCACTATGCGAGATATGTCGCTATCGGAAACGGAGGTGCGCATGCTGGTCGAGCAGGAGCGGATTACCGGACAAGGCTATGACTATGAATGCCTGCTGCCGGAAAAACAGGTGATTAGCTGGTCCGGTTCGCCTATCCGCTTTTCTGCGGATGGACGCTATGGTATCGCCGAGCTTGCGCAGGGTGGTTTATACCTCTGTGACCGAAAGCATTATCTGCAATTTGAGTTGTACGGCGCGTCCTTGCCGGCAGCGCAGGATATCGCCTTGTATCCAGGCGAGGCCGGGCGACTGACCTTACAACAATTCTTTGACGAACTGATGTCTATCCGGCCTCGTCCTCAGGCAGGAGTACGTAAGTTTGTTCCCTACCATCGTTGTGATTACATTGCCGCCGAGGATGAAGATTTGATCGCGGTTTCCGCGCAGGTCGACACTTTTATCGGAAAACCGGTTGATGCGCTGTTTGACCGGCTAGGACGGCGCGACAGCAATGATATCGCCAGCGATAAAGGTTACGGTACGTATGAGTGGTATACCGCCACCAAGATGCTGCGAGCCAGATCGTCGTCGAATAGAATCACCAGTATCGAGCTTGCAGATCGTCCGCCGACGGTGGCGGCGGACGAGCCTCCAACTCGCCCCGTCGAATGGTTCATCCTATAACACATGACCAGCCTACGTCGTCAGCGCGCGGATGATGCCGAAATTTAAATAGTTTGACTGTCCGCGTACTAGTGGATACATTGCGACGATGATAAATCATCCCGATCGCGATCAGATTCGACTGGAAAATGTGCTTACCGCGCTGGGCAATCCTGTGCGGCTGACGGTGGTGCGCGTGCTAGCCAACGGCGGCGAGTTCGCCTGTAGCGCGGTGTTGCAGGGGATCCCGAAATCGACGCTGACGCACCACTGGCGCGTGTTGCGCGATAGCGGCGTTATTTGGCAGCGTCCTTACGGACGGGAAAATTTGTTATCGCTGCGTCGCGACGATCTGGACGCGCGCTTTCCGGGATTGCTCGACTCGCTGCTGAACGCGCTTTATCAGGATCCGGTCACCGCCGAATCGACGTCCAAAAATCTGCCCTCAGCCTGATTATCGGCGTCACCAATGCGAATAATCGCATTTCTATCCCTCGCTCATGCGCAAATAGTATATTATTTGCCAAATCCGTTTATATCCCACGGGCTGACAGGCTAGGGGGTATATAGCTTTTTATCTACTCGGAAAGACAGGTCTATGAGCAACAAATATCGTGTATTTATTGACGGTCAGGCGGGCACCACCGGGTTGCAGATACAGCAACGTCTGGTCAACCACCCTCATATCGAACTCCTCAACATTGAAGAGGAGAGACGTAAAGAGGCGGAAGCTCGTCAGGAGATGATGTCCGCCGCCGATATCACTATTTTGTGTTTGCCGGATGCCGCCGCGCGTGAAGCGGTGACGCTTGCCGATGCCGTCGGCGCGCGCGTACTGGATGCCAGCTCGGCGCATCGCACCGAAGCGGGCTGGGTTTACGGGATGCCGGAACTGGCTGACGATCAGCGCGAAAAAATCCGTCAGGCCAGCCATGTTTCCAACCCCGGCTGTTATGCGACGGGCGCCATCACGCTGCTGGCGCCGCTGGTGCGCAAAGGTGTCATCAATGCGCAAACGCCGCTGTCGATTAATGCGATTTCCGGCTATAGCGGCGGCGGCAAGGCGATGATTGAACGTTACCAGCATGATGCGGCCGGTTACGCCGCCTACGGTCTGGGATTCGATCACAAACACCTGAAAGAGATCCAGAAGTGGGGCGGTCTCTCTGTTCGGCCGATATTTCAGCCGGCGGTAGGCGATTACGCTCAGGGCATGCTGGTGTTTATCCCGCTGAATATGGATGTGGACGGCGAGCGCGTCTACCAGGTGTTGAATGCGTTTTATGACGGCGAACAGTTTATCAAGGTGAAACGCTTTAACACCGTGCCGGAAGAGAGCGCGCCTTATCTGATGCCGGAAGCGTTGAACAACAGCAATATGCTGGAACTGTTCGTTTTTTCTCATCCTGAATACAAGCAAACCATGCTGGTATCGCGGCTGGATAATTTAGGTAAGGGGGCGTCGGGCGCGGCGGTTCAGAACCTGAACGTCATGCTGGGATTGCCGGAACAAACCTGCGTTAATCTGCCTTCATGATAATTCCCGCTGCAACATCGCGTTGGGGAGTGGTTTTCCCTTCCCGACGTTAGCCGAGAAGCCGCCAGCCGACGGTATGCGAATCGTAGAGGCCGATGTTGCGCCGAGCCGACCGCTGGAAGATCCCGGTCATGGGCGTATTTGCTGAGGAATGACCGTCAGGATTTCGGCAACAGCGTCTCGACCAGCGATGTCCATGATTCGACGCCAGGCTTAATTAATGCGTCATTAAAATCGTAATAAGCATTATGCAGCGGTTTTGATGGCGTAGCCCCATCGGAGCCGAGCCAGAAGTAGGCGCCGGGGCAGGCTTCCAGCATGCAGGCAAAATCTTCGGACGCCATCGAGGGGCTGATCTGCCAATGCACTTTGGCTGCGCCCAATACGGCGCCAATGGCTTCGCGCACGTTCAATGCTTCCTGCTCGTGATTCACGGTTACCGGATAGCCCGGATAGTAGAGGATTTCGCCGGTGACGCCGAAAACGCGGGGGAGCTCGTTGACAAATTCGTTAATCAATTCTTTAACCTTAATACGCACATCGTTCTGCAAACATCGCATGGTGCCGCGCAGCGTGACTTTCTCCGGGATAACGTTAATCGCTTCGCCGCCGGAAATCTGCGTAATGCTGATAACGGCTGAGGACTGAGGGGAGAGGCGGCGGGCGGGAATGGTTTGCAGGGACAGTATCAATTCTGAGGCGGCGACGATGGGGTCGGCGCCGTTTTCCGGCATTGCGGCATGACAGCTTTTCCCGGTAAGGACAATTTCGAATGAGTCCAGCGACGCCATCATGACGCCGCTGCTTAAACCGATATGGCCGACCGGTAATCCGGGCCAGTTATGCAGCGCGTAAATACCGTCCATGGGAAACTGTTCGAATAATCCGTCGGCGACCATTTTGTATGCGCCGCCGAGGTTCTCTTCGGCAGGCTGAAAGACGAAATGTACCGTTCCGCTGAAGTCGCGCGTTTCACTCAGGTGTTTGGCGGCGGCAAGCAAAATCGCGGTATGCCCGTCATGCCCGCAGGCGTGCATCACGCCGTTATTATGCGACTTATAGCTGACATCGCTCAGCTCGGTAATGGGCAGCGCATCCATATCCGCGCGCAGCCCAATCGTTGGTCCCTGACCATTTTCCAGCGTCGCCACGATGCCGGTGCCGCCCAGGCCGGTATGCACCTGAAGACCGAATGACGTGAGCAATTCCGCCACGCGCCTGGAGGTGGCATGTTCCTGGTATCCTAATTCGGGATGGGAATGAAGCTCATGGCGCCATGCGGTGGCTTCAGCGATTAAATGTTGTGCAATAGGCATCAGGTTATTCCTCTCCAGCGCCACAATTAAAGCCAGACTGCGGTTTCTCTGCGGTTTTGACCCAGAGGGGCGTTATTTCGCCGTCGGCACGTAAAACTTCAATACCCGCTGAACGTTCATTTCCGCGGCCGTAGGCGATGCGAACAGTCTCATCGCTGAGCGGCATGGCTACGATGACTGCGGCGGTAATTTCTTCATGGGCATCGTGTATGCTGCGACTCCCTGCGAGCAGGGGGGAGAAGATGTCATTACCGGGGACATCGGGTACAAAAACGGTATCGTCACTCGCTACTTCATCCGCTTGCGCGGTTTCCAGCATGGGGCGGATGAACGGATAGTATTTGGATGTGTTGATTGGCCTGACCTCGGTTGCTTTATCTTCCGGATTGGCAACATGATTTTGGCCGAAGCCGTGGCTAAATCGGAAATGAAATTTTCGTATATCGTATTCCTAACCGGCAGGTGCGAACGAGACTCATCACATTGACTTTCCCCGGAGAAGTCACATAACGCCCTCTCCGGCAGGCTCCCGCCGCCAACGCGGACGGGATGCTTTGGTGGTGGTCGACCTGAGGATCGCGGTTCTTAAGCGAACGACGTTCATCGCCGATGCTTCCCTTTAATTAACATGCCGTTGGCGGCGACAGGTTAAATATCGTTTGCTATGCGGGCGGCGAACTGAATATTTTTGAAATCAATATCTTTCGGCACGCTGCAATCGGCGCCTAAGAGCAATCCCGCTTTGCCGTTTTGGGCAATAATATCTCGCGTTTTTTTTTCAATTTCACTGGGAATGCCTTTATATAAAGCGCCTTGCGGCGTGTTATCAAAACCACCCAGAATGGCTTTGTCGACAAATAGCTTTCTCCCTTCTTCCAGAGAAATTTTTTCTACGCAGGTTGCCCAATTGACTGCTTTAAAAGGGTAGTGGGCAAAATGGCGTAAATCATTGACCCGCCCTTCGAAGCCGCAAATATGCAGTACATTATAACGACTTAACTGATTAGCTGCGTTTAACACTCGCAACTGGCTGGGTTCAATATATTTACGGTAGCTTTCCTCGCTAAATGTCGGGCTTTGCACGCTCTGCACGCACAGGTAGATGCCATCAATGCGCGCCTCATTGATTAGTTTTTCTACTAGAAGCGTAATATCATCGGCTATTTTCTCTAAAGCCAGTGAGAATAAGTAGGGATCTTCTTCAACCAGACGTGGGAATTTATTTTTGTCATTATCGATCATGTCAAATTTTAATCGAAAATAATATGCCGGGGCGAAAATATTGTATATCGCTGCGATTTCGCCATGGTAGGAAGAAATAATTTGTTTCACCGCATCGACCTGTTTGGCGATCCATTCATGCTCTCCGCCTAGCGATGTGATTTTTTTAAAATCCTGAACGCTATTTATCTCCGTATTGAGGACGGAAGGATGAAGAAGAAAGGCATCGCTCATTATTTTAGTGAAGTCGGGTTGATTTTTTTGATAAAATTGTTGCTGTGCAAGGATGTTTTTTTTGATGATTGCATCATTTTGAAAGCCATAAACTTGTTCATCATTATCCAAAAAATGATGCCAAACGCTGGCCAGAACCGTTTCGTTTTTGCTATCCAATGAATCAAAAAAGATCTGCCGTTTGCTTTTCGCCATCGTGAGCCGCCTTTTGATTGAAGTATCTGTTAAATATTATTTATAGGATATTCGCCATTCTGATTTTATATCAACAGGTTAATATATGTTCTTATATTATTTTGTTGGATATATATATTCGGTAATATTATATGATAATGATTTTTGCCATGATAGTATCGAAATCAAGATTCCAATTATATCATTATGAATCATTAGGGTAGAACATCGAAGAAACGTTTTGTTCACAACATAACAAAGACATCGTTACCTATCAGTGCAAATTTGATAAGTAACATAGGAAATATTAATGATCAGGCTAGAAAATATTCATAAGCGTTTTGACGATGAAGAGGTTTTGAAAGGCGCATCAATCGAGATAAAAAAAGGTCAGGTGGTCTGCCTTATCGGGCCGAGCGGTTCAGGTAAAACAACCTTGTTAAGGTGTATTAATTTTTTGGAAAAGGCGGATAAAGGCCGCATCACCATCGATTCAGTTTCAGTGGATTGTGAAAAAGCGAGTAAAAAAGACATTCAAAATATTCGTGCGAAAACCGCGATGGTGTTCCAGTCATACAACCTGTTTAATAACAAAACCGCACTGGAAAATGTGATGGAAGGGTTGGTTTACGCCAAAGGCATGGCGAAAAAAGAAGCGAAAGACATTGCTGAAAACCTGCTGCGCAAAGTGGGATTGGCGTATAAGCAAGATACTTACCCCAGTAAACTTTCCGGCGGACAAAAGCAGCGCGTGGGGATAGCCAGGGCGTTGGCGATGAATCCTGAAGTTTTATTGCTGGATGAACCGACATCGGCTCTGGATCCAGAGATTGTGGGCGAAATATTAAAGCTGATTAAGGAAATTGCTCAGGAAGGGCAGACGATGATTATCGTTACCCATGAAATGAGCTTTGCCAACGAAGTGGCTTCCAATGTCATCTTTATGGAAAAAGGCCTTATCGTTGAAGAGAACGTTCCGCGTGAAATATTCAGTAATCCTAAAGAAGCGCGTACGAAAGAGTTTTTGGAACGTATCAACTTTACGATATAAATCGGCTCTGAACAGGTCAAAATGAGATAGTCATAATGGAAAGCAGATTTATTGATATATCTGAAATTATTGAAATATTCCCTAAGCTGTTGGAGAACTTATCCGTCACCTTGTATATCTCGATAACGTCGCTGGTATTCGGCTTATTGCTCGGTCTGTTGTTGACCGTGATGCAGGGAAGTCAGCGGATTGTTATCAAATCAGCGGCGCTGATTTACATTGACGTGATGCGCAGCACGCCGCTTTTGTTGTTGATCTTTTTGGTTTTTTTTGGCTCAAAAGTTTTTCTGTCGCAACTCGGCGTCAGCCAGCGATTATTCAGCGACAGCTTTTTGGCCATCCTGGCGATTACGCTGGGCATGAGCGCTTATTTCTCGGAAATGATGCGTTCGGCCTATAACGCCGTAGATAAAGGGCAACTTGAAGCGATAAACAGTTTGGCAATTCCCGTTTTCGGCGGATTTTTTCGTATTATTTTGCCTCAGGCCACCATTATTGCTATCCCCAACTTGGGTAACTTAATGATTAACATTGTTAAACTTACCTCGTTAGTCAGTTTGATCGGTATTGTCGATGTGTTTGGACGCGCCAAAAAAATCTCGAACAGCAATTATGGCGTAAACCAACTTGAGGCCTTTATATCAGTAATTATTATTTATTGGATAATTAACGTATTAATTGATGTCGCGATGAAATTTATAGAAAAGAAATATCGCTATCTATTAGATTAGAAGGTATATATTGTGTTCAGCTTAGATTTTTTTATTGTTAACTTTCCAGTCGTTTTGCAAGCTGTTCCGTTAACATTAGGTATTGCTTTCGCATCAGTTATCTTATCGACGCTGCTGGGGTTCGCTTTTGCCGTTATAAAAATAAAACGTATACCGGTTCTTTATCCCATCGCGGCTGTATTTATGTCGTTCAGTCGTTCTGTTCCCAATTTGGCCGTTCTTTACTTCTTATATTTTGCGTTTCCGTATTTCGTGGGGGCGCTAAAAGGAGATTATTCCCTGGCGTTGGGGGCGAATAAACTCAATCCTAACCTGGTGGCGATAATCACATTTACCATTACATTCAGCGTTTATTTTGCAGAAGTATTTCGTTCGGCATACCATTCTGTCGACAAGGGGCAGTTTGAGGCGGCATGGTCGATGGGCTTGCCGGCCCATAGTTATTTACGCCGGATTATTTTTCCCCAGGCCACTACCCAGGCTTTGCCCAACTATACCAGCGTGGTGATTGATTTAATCAAGGATACCTCTCTGGTTTATACCATCTCTGTAATGGATATCATGGGGAAAGCGACGTTCGTTGCGGCCAAAGGATTTCACTATATTGATGCTTATCTGATTGCATTTGTTATCTATTTGATTATCTGTTTCGCTATTTCAAAATCATTACGTTGTTTAGAAGTCAAACTGAGTTGTTATAAATAAAATAATATACCTATAGGTTTTAAGATGACGGTATATAATTTATCACAGGAGTTAATTAATAATATGAGTAAAAAATATTTATATGCAGTCGTCGCAGCGCTGGCCCTGGGTATCGCGGGATGTGATAATGCGTCAGATTCCGGTAATAGCGCGGCGAGCGACGGCAATACGACGGCAAACGGCCAGGTGAAAGAAGTTGAAGTCGTCATTAATGAAAACTCTTTTCCGTTTTCTTTTGTTGATGATGCCGGTAAGTTTTCGGGTTACGATGGCGAACTACTGGGTATTATTGATGAAAAATTACCGCAATATTCATTTCACTTTAATGCGGTATCCCGCGATGCAATGTTGGTCGGGTTATCCACAGGGACTTATAATTTAGCGGCGAACCACTTCTATATTAATAAGGAACGCGCTGAAAAATACGATTACTCAAAAGAGCCGACAGGCTTAAGTGATTTGAGACTGATCGTAAGGAAAGATGATAACGAAATAAACTCTCTGGCGGATTTCGCCAAGTCGGGCAAACGGCTTGTGCCTATCCATGTCAGCGATGCGCGTTATGAGGTTATTGCCGACTACAATGCGGCGAATCCCGATAATCAGATTGTATTAAAGGCCACAGGGGAACAAACCGCAGCCGATATATTCAAGTCTGTGGCTTCCGGTGAGTATGATGCCGCGATTTATCCCATCGGCGCATTCCTGGCCGTGACTAAAAAAATCGATTTGAATCTGAAAGTATCCAATTCCGTAGGCATTTTCCCGAATGTGTTTTTGTATAGCAAAACGCCGGAATCGGCTGAATTATTAAAAGAAATTGATAAAGTATTAATCGACCTTAAAAATGACGGAACGTTGGCCAAGCTGTCCGTGAAGTGGCTTGGTGGAGATGTTTATGCGTTGGACGGCGCAAAAGATATAACGGTGCCAACCAAGTTTTAAGGCATGCCTGAATAAGGATGGACAATTTAGTCCACCCTTAACCCGGACATGGCGATTGGTTTGAAATATATCCGTCATACTTCAAGCTGCGGATGCGTTGGCTGCGCTCATTCACCCGAATCACTTACCTGAGTAAGCTCATCGGGATTCCTTCCCTTGCCGCCTTCCTGCAACTCGAATTATTTAGGATGTAGATGGTAAAGCGAAAATAATAAATAGGTTACAGTGATGAGTAATAAACTACGGGAAAAAATCAGAAAAAATAACACGCCATCAATAAATGATGAGGTGACGCTTGCCCTAAGAGGCGTGACGGAAAAAAGGGCGTCCACCATTGCCAATATGATTGACGAAGCGAGAAATCAAGGTCTGGACGACGGTTTCGCCCGCGCCGCTATTTATGATTATGGTGCGGCCAATGGACGCGATATGGCGCAATCGATGCAAGATCCCAATGATATTATTGAGTTTGCAAAAAAATTCACCTCTGGATTAGAACCCAACGTTTATGAGATGGAGTTGATCAAGGCGACGGAGGAGGAGTTTCAGGTTCATTTTCATTACTGTCCGTATGTTAACAAGTGGTTGCAGCAAAATAGAACCACGGCCGAGCTGGCGAACTTATGCGATATTTGTATGGAAGGCGATAGCGCGCTGGCGACGGCATTTTCTAATCTGGAGTTTGCATTGGGCAGTACGATCGCTAAAGGCGGTCAAGTTTGTGAGATCCATTATAGAAGATCGCACGCTTCTTGATATTGACGAACGGACGACGATGGCTGCGTGAGGGATTTTCGCTGAAGGATTATCGCCGGCATTTCCCCGCGGGTAATACGCCGTCTGCGGTAATGGGGCAGAGGGAGTGCCGGCGATAAGGTAAAAATGGTTTTCCGCTGTTATTTTAAAGCGTGTAGCATCCGTGATAGCCAATGTCATGGCTATCGGGATAATCCAATTTGATTAATTTTTTTTCGCCCGATTTTTTTATTATTTTAACAAACGTTTGCAGGGATGATTGTTTTTTTCATTGAAATAATAAAGTAGTCATCTTTTTTAAATATCTTTCCGCCTCTGTCCGTACAAAGCATGGCTAATTTGAAAAAATCATCGCTTCCGATATCAAAAGCCAATTTTATCTTTCTGACAATGCCGGCTTTTATAAGTTCTTCAGCCTCGTAGTAGGTGAATGCCTGCACTAACGACATAATGACTCCTTCAATGACGTATGGGGATAATCCTTGTGTTTCAACTATGCGCCATTTTTATTTCATTCAAATGAAAGATTGTTTACATTTCAATGAATCAACGGTATCACTCTATGAGTCGGTTGTCTGTTCTGACACAAGTCTGACATAGAAACGCGTTATGGTTGATGCTGTTTGCTTATCATCATCGACGCGTTGTTTCTTGGGCGGCAGGAGGATATATGAGCTATGTCAATAATATCATCATAGTACATGGATTCTTATCGACGCCGCGGCATCATTGGTTTCAATGGCTACGGCAGCAGTGTGAAGACGCCGATATCCGCGTGTTAATCCCCCAAATGCCGAAGCCGCGAGCGCCCAGACCGGAAAAATGGCTGGCGAAATTGCGTAATACGATTGATATGCCCAATGAAAAAACCTGGTTTATTGGACACAGTTTAGGCTGTATCACCGTTTTGCGTTATTTGTCTTCTTTACATGAGCGGTTGAAGGTCGGGGGCGTGATTCTGGTCTCCGGCTTTGCGGAACAGATTGAAACGCATCCCGAGCTTAGCGATTTTACCGCAACGCCGATCGATTTCGATTTATTGCGCAAAGTAATAAAACATCGAATCACCATCCTGTCATCAAACGATACCATCGTCGCGCCGCGTTATACGGTAAAGCTGCGCGAGCAACTGGATGCCGAACTCTACAGCTTTAACGGCTGCGGCCATTTTCTGGACTGTGACGGTTTTCACCAGTTTCCGGCGTTGCGCAATATACTGCGCGATCATTTAAAATGATGACGCCGCGATGATGCGATTGCCCGTCGCTTAAAACATGCCGTTTGGGTTGACGCTTTCTTGCCGTATCGGTTGCACGACGTCCCCGTGTTCTACACTCTTTTCGTTGTTCACGCATAGGCGATTGACCAGGGTACGTTCGATATCTTGCTGAATGTTTTTAGTGCAAACGTGCGGCGTATCGAACCAGCGGAAAACCCGCCGGTTCGATACGCGGCCGGTGTCGGCTAATCCATCAGCGGCCAATCGCGTATGCTTGCATCAGGCGCGGCGTGGCGGCTGCGCGCAGCAAGCCGTCGGCATCGCGGCGCGCGGCGGTCAAACGTCCGATGGTCCAGGGGGCGGCGGTGGAAATGTCATGGCCGCGCGCCTTCAGCGCCGCCAGCGTGGCTTCGCCGATACTGCTTTCGATCATCACATTGCCCGGCTGGCGGGTACGCGGATAGAACGAACCGGGAAAATGCGCGGTATGGAACAGCGGCAGGTCGATGGCCTGTTGCAGGTTGATGCCGAAATGCGCGTAGCGCAGAAAGAACGCCAGCTGCCACTGGTCCTGCTGATCGCCGCCGGGCGTGCCGAATGACAGCGTCGGCCTGCCCTGATACAGCGCCAGCGACGGCGTCAGCGTGGTGCGCGGACGTTTGCCGGGCGCCAGCGAGGTCGGCAGGCCGGGTTTCAGCCAGAACATCTGGGCGCGGGAGTTGAGGCAGAAGCCAAGCCCCGGAATAATCGGGGATGATTGCAGCCAGCCGCCGGACGGCGTGACCGAAACCATATTGCCCTCGCGGTCGATGACGTCAATATGAACCGTGTCGCCGCGTTTTTCACTGAGGTGCGACATGGTTGGTTCGTAGACCGCGCCGCTGCCGCTCATGGCATCCAGCATCGTCATGGTGAGATCGTGCTGCGCTTCAAAACCGGGTAAGCGGCCGGGGCGCAATTCCAGCGACGCTTGCGCGCCAATCAGCCGGCGGCGTTCCCGGTTATAATCCTCCGAAAGCAATGTGGCGAGCGGCACCGGCGAAAAGGCGGGATCGCCGTAATAGACTTCGCGATCGGCGTAGGCCAGTTTCATGGCTTCCACCACGGTGTGAACGAAATCCGCTCCGCTCGGATCCATCGCGCCGATATCGACCCCCTTGAGCAGCGCCAGCGCTTGCAGCAGCACCGGCCCTTGCCCCCATGGCCCGGTCTTGGCGATAGTCCAGCCGTGATAGTCATAGGTGACCGGCTCTTCGACGGTGGCGCGCCAGTTCGCCAGATCTTCGGCGGTCAGCACGGCCTTGTGGCGCGTGCCGCTGGCGTCCATGACCTCCGCCGTTTTCAGGTACTCGCCGATCGCGTCGGCGACAAAGCCGCGGTAAAAGGCATCCCGCGCGGCGTCAATGCCCGCCTCGCGGCCGGGTCTGGCTTCGGCTTCGCCGATAATCCGTTTCCAGGTCGCGGCCAGCGCCGGGTTTTTGAAGTTCGACAGCGCCGTGGGCGCGACGCCGCCCGGCAGCCAGGTTTCATAGGAGGTCGGCCACTCCCGACGGAAAAATTCGCCCAGGTCGTTGATGGTCGCGGCGACGCGCGGCAGCAGCGGATGGCCGTTCTCCAGATAGTGGATCGCCGGCTCCAGGACTTCGCGCACGCTCATTGTGCCGTAATCGCGCAGCATCAGCATCCAGCCGTCGAACGCGCCGGGGATCACGGTGGCGAGCAGGCCGTCGCCGGGGATCAAATCCAGCCCTTCGGCGCGATAGTGTTCGATGGTCGCGCCGGCCGGCGCGGCGCCCTGCGCGCAGATCACTTCCACCTTATCTTTCTTGCGCGAATAGATAACGGCGGGCATATCGCCGCCGGTGCCGTTCAGGTGGGGTTCGAACACCTGCAAGGCAAAACCGGTCGCCACCGCGGCGTCAAACGCGTTGCCGCCTTTTTCCAGTATGCTCATGCCGACGGCCGAGGCCATCCAGTGAGTCGAGGCGACGACGCCGAAGGTGCCGAGGATCTCGGGACGTGTGGTGAATGCAGGCATAACCATATCCTTCATATGTTAAACGGCTCGATGCGCAGCCGGACCTCTATGATTTCCATAAAATTGGTGCCTGCTAACGCGGTTGGCGGCATGGCTGCCACCTTTGTCGGGCTTGCGGCCGAGAGCGCCCGTTCCGTAGGTAGTTTTCCGTTTGGTTCAATGACGCCTTCGTTTAACAGTTCCCGCAGCCGTTCCAGTGCGTAATTGGCGTTCTCTACCGTTATTTTCTCTGAGTTCTTATTCATTGGTTCATTCCAATTCTTAATTGATTCAATAAAAACCATGATGCGAATACGATGTCAACATGGCGAACCAAGCAGGGAAAACGCGGCCAACTCAGCGAAATTACTGGCATATTGATGCTTTTAACATCAATGAATTGTTAATTTTGCCAAAAATGGTGCAAAGGCAGTCGCCGGTGCGTTTTTTACAGCGATTTATGTCGTGATACCTTAGTCATACTTTTATTTTATGTGTGTACGAGCCGTTATGGCTGTCTACATGAAGGCGTGAATGGCCGTCTTGATAAGAGGGGAATATGCCGAGCGGGGGAGATATGTCGAAAAACGCATGCGTTGGTCAGTGCGGCGGGCAGGGCGCTTGCGGTTTAGCTAACGCAGCGTCGCCCGCCGCGACCTAACCACCAGAGCGCGCTGTTATCCGTTAATTGAATGCTTCCTGGGGCAACGCCGCGCTACAAAATACAACTGCCTTGTCCGTTAGCCGCCCAGCGATGAAGCGTGCCGGCAATCTGGTCGGTCAGCCGGGCAACCGCCTGCTGCTGTGCCGCGAATATTGCCGTATCTCCCTGTTCGGCCCGTTCCGTTAACCGGCTGTGACAGACCAGTTGTGTGCGGTTTTCGCCATTTCGGGCGCTCAGACTCCAGTCCGACTCCAGTCTGACGAACCGACCGGGCCAAATATCGAACCGCCGTACCTGGAGCCGTATTCTGACCACCGGTTTTTCGTCGGTTCGGTTCAGACCGGCGACATCCTGCGTACCCAGACGCTCCGCCAGGCCGGCGGACAGCGCTGAACGGAACTCATCGCCCAGCGGACTCAGCCAGCGTTCGTTATCCAGAATCAGCGCGTCGCTTTCTCCCTGACGCACCACCAACTGGGGCAGATCGATTTGCGCCGGCACGCCGACGGGTAAAACCTCAATCACAAAAGAAGCCGGCGGCGCGGCGTTTTGCGCCGCTGTCGGCGGCGCGACCAGCGTGTGGTAACGCACCGTCGGCGAGGAACAGCCCGCCAGCGCGGCCAGCAGGGTAAATAAGCACAGTCGCGATATTAAGATCATTTTTCCGCGCCTTTAAAGGATGAATTAATCTGCTCCGCCTTGCGCAGGGAGGGATCCGTCGGGCGGCCCCGCAGCAGCGATTCAGGATGACGGTCAAGCTGGTCGGCCAGATTACGCAGGGCGCGCAGCGTGCGTGAAGCGTCCTGCAAGGTCTGGGAAAAACCGATCGCCAGCGGTGAATCCTCGGCCAGCAGATCCTGCGCGCTGCGGGTCGTCAGCCGCATTTGCCGGATTAACTGGTTTGTTTCGGGCAAGGTTTTCCCATTGAATTGGGTCAGGGTTTTATCCAGCCCGGCCAGCGTAGCGTTAAGATTTTGTCCGATAGACTCCAGCGGCATTTTATCGACCTTGCTGATGATGCTCGCCATCTGTTCCTGTAAGCGGTCAAACCCGCCGTTGACCGTCGGCAGAACCAGCGGCTGGGCGTGAATATCAAACGGGACTTTAGCGGCATTGGGTACAAAATCGAGTGAAATATAGAGCTGTCCGGTCAGGAAGTTACTGGGCGACACCTGCGCTCTTAGACCATGCGCCACCAGATCGCGGAGAAATACGGCGGTTTCCCGCTCAAGTTCCCCTTTGGGCTTGGGCAGTTTATTCAGTACGTTGCCGAGCCGGCTGGGGTAGACTTCGATACCGACGACCGACGGGAAACGATAGCCTGTCGCGCTGTAATCGAGATCGACCGCGGTCACCCTACCGATTTTTATACTGGAGAACTCCACCGGCGCGCCGACCGACAAACCATGCAGCGAGCGTTCAAAGCGTAAAGTAAAGCTAATGGCCGGGCCGTCCGACGGCGCCATGGCGGACTCCTGATCTTTCGCCAATACATACGCTTTGGCGGGCGGCGTCGGGGTTGCAACGACCTGTTTATCCGCTTTATCCGCTTCCGGCGTAGCGAAGGCGATGCCGCCGGCCATGATGGCCGCCACCGTCTGCGTGCGCAGGCGGAATCCGTTGGCGCCCACGGAAAGGTCCAGCCCGCTTACGTTCCAGAAACGCGAATCCGCCGTAACGAAACGATCGTAAGGCGCTTCAATAAAAACCTGTAGATTGACGTGCTCTCCCTCTTCGTCCAACTGATACGACGCAATGCGGCCGACCTGCACGCGGCGGTAATAAACCGGCGAACCGATATCCAGCGATCCTAAATCGTCGGTCTGTACGATGAAACGGGAGCCCGCCGCGCCGTTGATAATGGCCGGCGGCGATTCAAGGCCGACGAAATCCCGGCTTGATTGCGGCGAGTTTCCTTTGTCGGCGCCAATATAGGCGCCTGACAGCAGGGTATCGATCCCCGTTACGCCCCCAATACCGACGCGCGGCCGCACCACCCAGAAACGGGTATCCGCACGGGCCAGATCCGCGGCGTTTTTGTCGAGCTGTACGCGCGCCATGACCCGTGAGCTGTCGGCGTTCAGCGTGATATCTTTCACTATTCCCACCGTCACATCCTTATATTTGACGGCGGTTTTTCCCGCCTCCAGACCGGCGGCCGTCTGGAAGGAAAGGGTGAGCTCCGGTCCTGCTGAGAGCCAGCTATTGATCAGCATGGCGACGCCGATCAGCAAGGCAATGCCCGGAACCAGCCAGATGGGAGATAACCGCCAGCGCCGGCGGGCGACGGCGGGTTCGCTGTATTGTTGGTGTTCGTGGGTCATTTATCGTCACCTTGCCAGATAAGTCGCGGGTCATAGCTCATGGCGGACAGCATGGTTAATACCACCACCAGACCGAAAAACAGGATGCCGCTGCGCGGTTCCGCTTCACTGAGCGCCTGAAACCGCACCAGCGCCGAAACAGCGGCCACCACCACCACATCGAGCATGGACCAGTAGCCGATAAATTCAGTCAATCGGTAGAGCGACGTTCGTTCGGCCATGGCCCAAGCGCTTTGCCGCTGTGCGGTGATCAGCAGCAACCCCAGCGCCAGGAATTTCATACAGGGGATCAGCACGCTGGCGGTAAAAATAAGCAGCGCGATACCGTATGAGCCGCTGCGCCAGAAGTCGATTACGCCGGACATAATGGTGCTGTCGCTTCCCTGGCCGAAAAAGCGGGTATACATCACCGGCAGCACATTCGCAGGAATATAAAAAATCATGGCGGCAATCAGCAACGCCCAGGCGCGCTGGACTCCGACGGGGCGTCGGTAATACAGCCGCGTGTGACAGCGCGGGCAGCGGGGCGTCATATTATTCTCATGCGCTGTTTCGCAGACCAATCCGCATAGCGGGCATGCGCGCAGCTTGATCCGGCGGGCATAACGCGGCCTATTCATGGCTAGCGGTCTCATCATCGGTGGCCCAGGGGATTAGCGTCCACAGGGCGCGGATATCCTGGTGGTTCAGCAGGGTAATAAGCAGCATGAGCACCGCCATCGCCCAGCATCCTGCGCCGGGGATAATCTGCACAAAGCTGGAAAGCTTGATCGCTGAAACCAGAAAGCCCAGCATGCCGACTTCAATCATATTCCAGGGACGCAGCCATAAAAGCCACTTCATGGCGCCGGTGAAGCCGGGCGCCCGCAGACCCAGACGCGCATAGATGAGCAGCCAGCCAAAGAGCGTAATTTGCAGGAATGGAATAATAATCAGCAGGAAAAGCATGCCGATCGCCATCGGCAGCGTACTCCCCTGGGCAAGCGCCCAGGAGGCCTGCCAGAGCGTGGCGCTATTTTGTACCGCATGAAAGCTGGCCGTCATGACCGGACAAATATTAGCGATGAAAAAGGCGATCAGGGCGGTCAGCGTCATCGCCAGCATGCGTTCGATGTTGAGCCGTGCGGCGCGATACAATACTGCATGGCAACGTTCGCAGCTCGCGCTTTCTCCGGCGCCGAGCGTCCGGTATCGGTACAGGCTGTCGCAGTACGGACAGATCACCAGATGAGGATATACTTTCATAATGCCGCCGTGACAGGCTCTTAATAAGCGGCGGGAAACAGTATTGGCATCTATCTGTTTCCCGCCGCGGTGGTTATCCAGGGTCATTGCCCCTCAGACTAATGACAAAGCCTATAATACGCCATAGTCATCCTCCGCTACGCCCAGTCATTCCCGCGGTCGTAGGCGGGAATCACGGGGTAGGGAAGGTTGTCATCAACCCAGGGGACATAGCCCCTTAACGTTCTCTGGTGTGGTTTCGCATCCTTCGGACGTCTTTTATTTCAATTGTTCGGCCAACTCTTCCGCCGCCTTCTCAATGCCGACTTTCGCCGCGCTCAGCGCGCCGATGCTTGCCGAAACGTTCATGGCGTTTGGATACTGTTTGGCGACATAGGCGTTAAGCAAACGGTTGGTCGGAGCGTCATAAATTTCGACCGCGTAGTTCACCGAACCGCTCAGCATGCCTTCCTTTCCGCGGATGGATTGCACAATGTTGTAAGGACCGCCGGCCAAATCGAATTTAGTCACCGTACCGGCGACGGGCGTGGTGGTGTCAGCGCCGGTCAGAGTCAGCTTAAGTCTAAGCGTATCGGGCGCTGGGGCGGAAACCACGTTAAAACGGTTTCGCAGCACGTCGTTGAACGTGGTTTGCATATAGCTTGCCAGAGCCTGCCGATCCTCTTGCGGGAGGTCGCCAAACTGATTATCCGCGCCCTGATAAATAGTCACGGGGTCAATGATAATGCCGGTGTATTTTTTCCAGTCAACCTGCGTGGCATAACGGTAAGGGATCCGATCGGACGTCTCGCCGGTATTCGGCTGCAACTGTGACGCAGAGTCTATCGCGGCATAACGCACGGGAGGGTTTCCGGCACAACCGGCTAGCAGGAAAGCAAAGGTTAGCACGGCTGGGCGAGATAACGCAGATAATGTGAACATATGAAATATCCTGTAAAAGAAAATATCGCAAATATGGAATCACCGCCTGCTTCGGCAGTCATGCCAGCCTCACTCCGAATATGAATTCATCTATCGCGCTTTCCTGTGAACTCATCGACTATCCCCATTCGGCAGCGTGCATAACATCGATAACAAAACAGTACGGTTCAGTTTTGCATCGAGGATGTTTTAGTGTCAAGAAAATGTTTATTTATGTTTTCACATGTAGGTTCGCCGGCCCCGGAGCGGGGCATAACCCGGCCTGTTGCAGATAATGCGCGCAGGTATCGGGAATAGAAAAGGATGCTTGACGGCGAAATATAAATGAAATAAAACTAAACCGTACGGTTTTTACGTGAGTTTTTTAATGCAGTGGAGGTTATATGAAAGGCATGATTTTACTGGGTGGTTTAGTCTCCGTCCTGTTGCTGACCGGATGTGTTTCCCTGTTCTGATAAACGCGAGGGGCGCGCCCTTTGTCTGCGGCGCGGTTCCCGGAGGATTTTTATGAAAAAGTTATTTTGGTTGTCCAGCAGCATAAGTCTGATGTTTTTGCTGACCGGTTGTCTATCTATCGGCAGTCATATCTAGTTATCGCTAGGGTTCTGGCGACGCAGCGTAACGCCAGTGCGCCGGTGACGCGCGATAAACCGCTGGTGGCGACCAAGGCCATCAGTGGACTAACTTCTTTTCTGACGGTCCCCGTCTTCTTTTTGAGTTGCAGCGGCTATTCCCATCAGGAAGGGCCGCTGCGGCCGCTTTCTCGTAACGCGGAATTTCCTGGTTAAGCAGGAATGGGTTATTTGCTTTAAAAAAGGGGGTGGGAAGATTGTCGGATTGATAGCTGGCTTATGTCGCACCACAAATCATTTTCCATAGAGAAAAGTCCAATATTTCCTTTTTTTCTAGAAAATTAGTCATCTACAGGCGCTCGCTTAAACAGATTTTCCGCTATTGACGCTATACGCTCTTGCTGTACTAATTTTGCGAGCCATTCCGAAGGGATACCTGAATAACCATACAATGCACCTGCGATTTGTCCTGTCGTTGCAGCCACGCTGTCCGCATCATCCCCCAAATTTGCAGCCAAAAGAATAGCATCACGGAAATTATCGGTGTTCCAAACTGACCACATAGCGGCTTCTAGGGTATCGATCACGTATCCACTAGAGCGGATCTGATCACGATTTTTTTCTTTGTATTCGCCAGCGTTAATAAGAAGCACGCGCAATGTGCTAGAAAAAACATGAGGAGAAAAGGTAACTTCTTTACTATGCCCATTAAGGAGAAAATGTAGAATGAGTCCTAAGAACTGACAGCTATTAATAGATTCAGCAGAACCATGTGTAGCGATACTTTGACTTTTAGACTCAGTCCATATCCGAAGAAATGATTTTCTTCTAAATATAGCAACAGGTGCGTGTCGAATTATAGCAGCATTGCCAGCGGTTTCACCTCCTGTATTTCCAAACCACTGACTACCATTTTTCAGGTATGCATCCAAAGCGTAACGCGTGGTATTACCTATGCCAAAGCAACGACCGTTAGAGCTATTTTCACCATAATGGTACCAGCGAACTAGTTTTTTCCTGAAAAGATCAAGATCCAGCCATCCTGCATCAAGATAGGTTTCAGCTAGGCAGAGTGCCATTGATGTATCATCAGTCCATTCTCCGGCTTTTAATTGGAATGGACCACCACCCACCATATCGTTAATATAAACATGATCGCGTGAAGAAAATTCCAATGTTGTGCCTACTGCATCACCAATAGCCAAACCAACTAATGCACCCTTAGCCTTATCGAGAGCTATCGAGTCTGGTACTACTTGGGGTTGGTTTCTCAGCCAGTCAGGTTTCCCTACGTCGATTTTTGTATCTTCCTGCACCCATTCTGGGTGGGTTGTATTATACTCCTTTCGACACTGTAATTGACGTGATGGCTTTGGAGCAAGTTGGGCATAACGCTTTGCATACAAAGACAATTTGAATTCATCTTCTCTTAGGTCAATCATGGTCTTTCCTCGTAATGAAGATCAATCTTTCCATTTTATTCTACTTATTCATTCTCCTGAAATATACGTCATTTTTTTGAAACTATTTTTATCACAATACTTTCCTCCTAGGAAATATCACTCGCCTATAATTTACACGATGATCTTACCTATCAAACATTGTAATCATCAGGATATAACATAGCCAAACGTCGCTCAGTTTTTTCGTAGTTATTATTGACTTCATGAGGCAGTTTAACTTTCAAGCCGTTACGAATTTGGTCTGCTATGAAATAAGCATTTGCGAGCCTTTCAAAAAATATTTCATCAGAGTTTTCAAACTCTTTTGCAGCATAAGCCCCAAATGTTAATTCCCACAGTTTTGCTTTATTTTTTTCATGCCCAAGAATGATTTTTCTCAAAAAAATAAGTTGTTGCACTATTGAATTATACATAGGCTCTAGCGCTACTGCTGTAGTATTACTTTTTATCTCATTATGTCGTTTCTTTGCCAAAGATAATGCTTTATCAATATAGTCAAGTTTAGTTGGTTCATTCATCCAATGGTCTCCATATATCTCTTTGTGTTGTAAGCCATTATATCCCGTCATCTTCTGTCTGGAATAATCTATTTGGCACAAACCATGTTCCAATGCTGGCATGGCTTCACTTCTTTATATACAGATTTTGCACGGCGAACCGATCTTTTGGCATCGATACTGTGGAGCGCGAACTCCGCTATGCATCAAACTTCATCCCTCCTTTCCCATCAGCAGTACCGCCGATAAGACCACCCAGCTGCATGGAGCATTTTTGCCCGTCGCTCCCTTCGCCAAATAGTGCGCAGTCGATGAAAACACTCGACGAATCGGAGTGAGTTGATGATTATTTTAACTTATATAACAAATCACTTATTTATACGTATATATTTTCTTCAGGTTTATGGTAGAGAGGGTTTGTGTTTTTAGTCGCAATTAGAGCACTTATGTTTTAGGAACAATTCGATTCTTGTAAATATCATGATTGTTTCTTATTTTTTCTGCTAACAAACTCAAACTGCCACATGTAGGGTAATTTTTCATATCCTCATCAAGTAACCAGAATTCTTCAGAAGTATCAATGTATGAATTAAAAAAACTACCGAGATGGCAAAATTTATTTCAACTAGATAGAGACTGTAGTAAAAATTGCTAATTTATAATAATTTTAAATTATTCATAGAGTTACCCTAAAATGATATCGAATGATTATGGTCTGACTTTTTTATAAAAAACAACAGCGATTAACATACTCATTTCCTTTTAAATAAATATGAAAAATCCAGATAAAAATAAATATTTACTTACTCACAAGTCTTCATGTTTTTAAAATATATGTTCCATAATTAATAAGTTATTAATAGGAGCTAAAATGAACTTACCTTCACTTGTTTTATAAAGTGTGAAATCCTAAGGGATCGTTAAGATTTTGTTTACACTATTCATAGTCTCATAGCCTTTCTCCAGTAAAGATGTCAGTAATTATATAGTCTCTTCCGCTAACCATACCATCAGTGTAAAGAGTGTTTTAATCCTGTTTGCCGCAGAATTTTCGGTTTGTTTAACAAAGCTCAACTATGCTGACAGAGAAAGAAACTATCTGAATATGCTTAGCAGCTAAAACAGAACGTACTACACGGTGGGATACGCTCCGCAAAACGGCAGGCCCAACCCGCCGTCAGCCATTAACCTTAAAGGGCGCTGGCTTGAAGAGTCGGGGTTTATCACCGGCATGCCAATAACCATTACCGTCGAACAGGGCAGGATAGTGATTGAGACCGGGATTAACCTTTAGGCGACGGATAATAAAAAGCCGGAAGGATCGTTGCGATCGCTTCCGGCTTTTTTTATTTAAGGAATAATACTTTTTAATTCTATTGCATCATCCACAACATTATCTAGAAGTTTTTCCTCTTTAATAGAAAAATTAGCATATTGCGACATTGCTCTACAAGTCGATAGTTCCTTTATTACTTCTCTAGATACATGGCTACCTTTCATTTTTATTTCTTCATAACGTGAAATGAAAAATGATGCTGACTGAGTTTTTCCATTTTTATTTAACTCAGTAATTATCTTTTCAAGAGATAAGAGTAAACTATTAAAATTCATAACCAAGGAACCTTCATCGTTCTGATAACCCATGATTTAGGCAAGTTAGATACTACAGCTTGTTTAGATAATCCTCAGAATAGGGCTTTTCAAAGTCATTTCAGTCCCCCTCTGTTATCTATCCTTACAGAGGGTGGTACCAGCGCGGTAAGTGTTAATGTTGCTGAAATGAAAAGGCCAGAAAGAGTCAAGGAAGAATATTTCTGGCTATCTATACTATACTTGCCCTATCACAAGAGGTTTATTTTTTCCCCCACCCCAAGGATCATCCAGTAAATACATTGGATTTATTGGCGTTTCAGAAGGAATGAATGTTAACTTATAAAATATCTCATCCCCTTCACAGACCTCATAATAAAGAGAATACAAATCGATTTCAAAACTCAACTCTATTTTAAACTTCTCTGATGCAGAAGCAATCTCCACATCATTTTTATTTATAATATAAAATGGAACAACTATACAACGCTGAGTATTTTCATTCATTTCAAATTTTTTTGTTAAAATTAAATGAACATTTGCACCAAAAGAACCTTCTGGTAAGGGGTCAAAAACCACATAGTCTTTATAAATAATCGCACCTTGTTCAAGATCTATTTTCCGCCACTGACTTGATGCCTCATCAAATGGTCTAGAGCGAACTTGAATTTGGCTATGGGATACCACTGAACAGGTATTTCTTTCAGCCCAGATAATTTAAATGTGGCAAGTCGTCTATGGTCTAATGTCCATAGTTTACCATTTGAATCTTGTCATATCTTTATTGCTGGTAAATCAGTGGGTTTAAGAGTTCCATTTCTTAATGCAACAGCATTATCAAGAACGGTATGTTCTCCGGTTTGATTTTTAATTGAACTCTGCATGAAATGAATATCGTCAGGATTCTTAGTGAAAGTCCCACATTTGCTAAGCCCCAGTGGATCGATCCATGTCAACGCGTTCGGCGCGTACTGATAAAGATTCAACCCACCCGCCAGCCCTATCGGATCTTGTCAAGCAATCGCTCCGTCTGATTGGTCGTACTATCGGTTACGGCTGTAAATTACCTTTATCTTGTCATCATACTTTAAGAAATCTTTCACGCTACCGCCCATCCATACTCCGTCGCTTAGGGTGGACATGCATTTTACGCCAGATACCCCTGTTTTTAAAATCTCTCAGCACGAGCGCTATCAGCGTGTCGGCTACCGGCCCAACAAGGGAGACACCTCTACGCCCGCCATTACCCTCAGCGGCAAGTGGCTCGGCGAGGCAGGATTTACCACCGGGCAATCACTCAAGCTGCGCATCATGCCGGGTTGCATCGTCATCACCGTGTAGGATATTCGTGAACTGTGGCGCTGTTTGGAAGGACTGAGCCGGGAGCCGTTCGATGAACGCGCCGCCGCCGACTGGCTCAACCGCTTTCCCGGCGGGCTGGAGCTGACGGGGATTATGAGCAGTGGCTGACCGATAATAAAAAAGCCGGAAGGATCGTTTAGATCGCTTCCGGCCTTTTTTAGTTTTTCCTTATTTTTTCGTATAGAGCGGCAACATGAACTAATTCTTTTATCAGTACATCTTCACCTGGCCAATCTGTGATAAAACGCGGATATCCTGGCATATAAACCTTTGGATCCATCACCCTAATCATTTCTTCCAGCTCTTTTTTTACCTGAGCCAATGCCTGGATAGAAAGAGGTGCTTTCTCATTGCGTTCATGCCGACTAATAGCGTCGGCTACTTTCTTAAGTGCGTCATTCAATAATAATTCAAAAGAAGAAATCATAATAAAGTTCCATATTTCCAAGGCTGCAGGACAAAAATTTGCTCTTCACCACCACTAAATTGTGAGCTATATTTAAATTGCGGAGCTGCTCTGTGATCCTACCCACGAATGGTGGACACGCTGTTAAGCGAGTAAAATCGTTAACAAGGTGAACCATGACGCAAGCAAAATCTGTGAAGAAGACATCCCGTAATCAATATACCCCGGAGTTTCGCCAGCA